>NZ_JBIVTZ010000002.1:0-195803 GCF_044756945.1 Streptomyces sp. NPDC091387
CCAGTGGCTGCACACCTACAATCACCACCGCGGACACACCGCACTCAAGGGCCAACCACCCGCCAGCCGTGTCCCCAACCTCACGGGGCAGTACATCTAGGGCCTGTATTGGGTTGTCACGCGGAAGGAGGAGCGGGGCTGGGTGCGTGCGATCGCAAGGCGCCGAAACGCTCTTGTAGCGGAGCTACCAGAGCGTTTCGGCAACGCCGCGAGCGTGCGTGCCCAGCCCCGTGACGCCGCGGGACAATCCAATACAGGCCCTAGCGGGCCTGACGGCCCCGGACATGCAGCAGCGCCGCCGGGGGAGCGGCGGCGCTGCTGGTCAGGGACGCAGGTCCTCGGATGCCGGACCGCGGACGGTTACGGCAGGCCGTGCACGTGCGGGCCGACCGCGTTCGACCAGGCGTTGCCCGACTTGGCGTCCCAGTTGGTCGACCAGGTCATCGCGCCGCGCACACCGGGGTAGGTCTTCGACGGCTTGAAGGTGCCGCAGCCGGTGCCCTTGGCCAGGCAGTCCAGGGCCGCGTTCACGACCGAGGGGGACACGTAGCCGCTGCCCGCGCCACTGGTGGAGGCGGGGACGCCGAGGCCGACCTGTGACGGGTCGAGGCCGCCCTCCAGCTGGATGCAGGCCAGTGCGGTGAGGAAGTCCACCGAACCCTGCGAGTAGACCTTGCCGTCGCAGCCGAGCATCGAACCGCTGTTGTAGTACTGCATGTTGACGACGGTCAGGATGTCCTTGACGCCGAGTGCCGTCTTGAAGTACTCACCGGCGGTCGACTGCATGTCGATGGTCTGCGGCGCCATCGTGATGACGAGACCGGAACCCGCCTTCTGCGACAGCGAGCGCAGCGCCTTCGTCATGTAGGTGGAGTTGAGGCCGTTCTCCAGGTCGATGTCGACACCGTTGAAGCCGTACTCCTGGATGAGCGAGTAGACGGAGTTGGCGAAGTTGGTCGCGGACGCGTCGCTGTTGACCGAGACCGAGCCCTTCTCGCCGCCGACCGAGATGATGACGTTCTTCCCGGCCGCCTGCTTCGCCTTGATGTCGGCCTTGAACTGGTCGACGGTGTAGCCGTTCAGGCCCGCGGAGTCCAGGTTGAAGGTGACCGCGCCGGGCGTGGTCGTGGCGTCGGCGAAGGAGACCGCGATGATGTCGTAGTTCGCGGGTACGTCGCTGAGCTTCTGCACGGTCGCGCCGTTGTTGAAGTTCTGCCAGTAGCCGGTGACCGCGTGCTTGGGCACCGAGGTGGACGGGACACCCGGGTCGGTGCCGCCGCCCCCGACGGCCGTACGGCCGCTGACGGTCGCGGACTTGACGGACTCACCGGCCGCGTTGGTGGCGGTCACCGTGAACTGGTACGCGGTGTTGGCCGCGAGCCCGGTGACGGTCGCCGAGTTGCCGGTGGCGGTGGTCGCCTTCGCCCCGTCCTTGTAGACGGTGTAGCCGGTCGCGCCGGACACCGCGCCCCAGGACAGGGAGACGGAGGAGGACGTGGTCGCGCCGACCGCGAGACCGGCCGGGGCGGCGGGGATCGACGGGCCGGGGTCGGTGCCGCCGCCGCCGTCGGGGCCGCTGACCGACAGGTCGTCGACGAAGTAGGCCGCCTGGCCGTACCAGCCGTGCGTGTACACGGTGACCGAGGTGGTGCTCGCCCCGGTCTTGAAGCTGGTCGAGAGCTGGGACCAGCTGGTGGAGCCGGGGGTCCAGGTGGACACATCGGTGGTTCCGGTGCCCTTGACGCCCAGGTAGGCGTAGCCGCCCTGGACCCAGGAGCTCAGCGCGTAGGTCGAGTTGGGCTTCACGGCCACGGTCTGCGTGCACTGGGCGTTGTCCTGGCCGGCCGGGGTGGCCTTGAGCGCCGAGGTGCCGCTGCGCACGGGGGAGGAGACGGTGGTGCCGGAGCCGCCGGAACAGGTCCAGTTGGCGAGGCCGGACTCGAAGCCCGCGTTCTTGGCTACGTTGACGTCGGCGGCCTGCGCGCTGCTGACGAGTCCGGTGACGCTCAGGGCGCCCGCGGCGACGACCGCCACGGCGGCGCCCAGTCCCTGGCGGGTGCGGCGCCGTCTGCGGCTGGTGACGGGGGAACGTTCCACTTGCTGCCTCCGTGGGGGAGTTGGTGAGGGCGGGGGAGCGACACGGGGATGTCGGGGGTGTGGAATCGAGGAACGGTGGCCACCGCTGGCCGATAAACTGGTCCAGACCAATCAAGTTGTCAAGACCTCTGACAGCGACGGATGCGCGGGGTATCGCCCCGGAGCGCGGCGCGGGAACAGCCGGTGCACCGTCTGCGCGCTATCCGCACAGGGTCCGCACGGTGCGCGCACACGCCGCCCGTGCGCGGACGGCAACAGGCGTCCCGGCGGGGTCACCCACGCGCGGGTGACGTGGGCAACATGGCCGGACGGTGACGACTTTCGGCCATCCAATCTTGGCGCGAACATGCCAAAATCTGCATTGACATGGGCAAATGAATTTCAACGCACGGGAAATGGGAATGCCTGACAGTAACCCTCCGCAGTGGTACAGAAGTTAACAACTATCGGTTTGGTCCGATTTCGTATGAGGGCGTCGAGTGGCTGATGCAGGGGTGTTGCCGTACCGGGTTCGGCTGGGTGTTCTCTGCCGTGTAGGACGCGGTTAAAGTGCTGGAGCAGAAGCTGAGGCAGAAGCACGGAGCAGGAGCGATTGCGGCCGACGTCACGGCGACGCCGGCCGGAGCCGAACGGGGAACAGCGTGCCGACCGCAATAGCAGTGACCAGTACTGATCTGGTTCTACCGCCGACCGATCAGCAGACGCCGACAGCGGCCCTGCTGCAGGCGCCCGACGTTCAGGCGATGGACCTGGCGATCGGCGACATGCACGTGATGCTGGAGCAGCACGGGTATGTGATCGCCGTGTATCCGACGGGCATCTCGCTCGCGCACGAACGTCGACTTCACGCCGTTCGGTCCGTGCTGGAGAGCGACCGCATCGCGCTGCTCAAGGTGGACCTGCCGCCACTGGGCGTCGCGGTGCTGGTGCGGCAGTTGCGGCAGCTGTCCATCTGCGACTTCAGCCCCGGAGTGGTTGCCTCCTCCGCGCGGCTTCTGTCCCACTACATCCATGCGGGCGCCCTGATGAGCTCGGTCACCAAGCTCGACCGCGTGCCCGTCAGCCTCAAGACGCACGCCAAGTCGTGGGTGCCCGGATCCCAGTTCGCCGTACTCGCGGGACCGAATCCCCAGCTCATCAAGATCGGCCCGAGTGCGGAACCCCTGGCGGGACCGGAGTTCGGTACGCATCTGGTGGTCGCGAAGGGCCAGTTGCAGTCCGAGTGGGTACACCAGACCCTGGCGCCCGCGTGGAAGGTGCAGGCGATTCAGGACGCGACGCTTCCCGCCGATTCCTCCCGATGGTGGGGAACCGGAAAGTTGATCGAATTCGCCGCTTATCTTCCGGACATCTCCGTCCTGTACCAACTCGTTTCCTCGGTAAGACGAGAGACCTGTCACTGGTGCGGAATGGAACTGATCGGCGATCGTTGCGGGTTCTGTTCCTCACCGCTTCCCACCACCGAGAACCGAATGCCGTCGTCCGGTGTCCTGAACCATGGAGCTCCTGCACCGCCACGGTCGTAGCAACCGCGGATTCCTCCTCCGCGGACGCCCCCGCGGTCCGGACACCGTCCGTACCGCACACCCGGCTCAGCCCGCCCTCCAGACAACAGCCCGAACAGCTCCCACACCTCCCGCGCATTCTTCTGTCCGCTGCCCCACGCATCCGACCCGAACGAGGTTGTCCGGCCCATGAACTCCCGCCAGCGCCGCGGCGTGATACTCCTGCTCCTCTCGGTCCTGTGCGCCTTCGGCGCCTTCGCCGGAGTGCTCTCGGTGATCAGCGACGTCAACTCGAAGGTCGGCCCCGAGGTTTCGGCCTACAAGCTGAAGAGCAACGTCGCACCCTTCACCAACTTGACTCCGGACAAGTTCGAGAAGGTCTCGATGCCGAAGCGGTGGCTCTCGACCAACGCGGTGACCGACCTCTCCGAGGTCAACGGCAAGATCGCCCTCACCACGCTCAAGGAGGGCTCGCTGCTCCAGTCCGACATGATGGAGTCGCGCCCCGCCCTGCAGCCCGGTGAGCAGGAGATCGCGATCATGATCGACGCCGCCACCGGCGTCGCGGGCAAGATCACCCCTGGTGCCACGGTCAACGTCTACGCGACCTTCGCGGGCGAGGGCCAGAACGGCCGTGCGCAGTCCAAGGTCATCGTGTCCAACGCGAAGGTGCTGGAGGTCGGCAAGCTGACCGCCCTGGACCCGAGCAGCGACGGCAAGGGCAGCCAGGCCACCGAAGCGGTGCCGATCACCTTCGCACTGAACACGCTCGACACCCAGCGCATCGCGTACGCGGAGTCGTTCGCGATGCACGTACGTCTCGCGCTCATCGCCAGTGGCAGTGACAGCTCCATCCGTCCGGGCGACCGCACCTACACGCTCGACAAGGACAAGTGAGGATTGGATGACCACGAGGATCCTCCCGGCCGTCGGTGACGCCGACGCGGCCAGATCCGTCACCACTCTGCTGAGCCAGCTCCCCGACGCGGAGCCGGCCGCTCCGGTCGGCGACTCGACGCAGCTCATCGACACCCTCGCGCGCCTCGCGGGCGAGTCGCTCGACGAGCTGCCCGAGGTCGTGCTGGTCCACGAGCGGATCGGTCCGGTGCCGGCCCTGGAACTGATCCGGGAGGTATCCCTGCGCTTCCCCGCCGTCGGGGTCGTGCTCATCACCGCCGACGCGAGTCCCGGCCTGTTCTCCGCGGCGATGGACTCCGGCGCCCGTGGCCTGGTCACGCTGCCGCTGAGCTACGAGGAACTGGTCAACCGGGTCCAGTCGGCCGCCCAGTGGTCCGTCGGCGTACGACGGCACCTCGGCGCGGGCGGGGACGTCTTCACCGGACCCGGCGGCACCGTCGTGACGGTCAGCGGGGCCAAGGGCGGGGTCGGCACGACGGTGGCCGCCGTGCAGCTGGCCCTCGCCGCCCAGGCCTCCGGCCGGACCGTCGCGCTGGTCGACATGGACCTCCAGTCCGGGGACATCGCCTCGTACCTGGACGTCCAGTTCCGCCGGTCCATCGTCGACCTCGCGGCGATCAGCGACATCTCCCCCCGCGTCCTGTCCGACGCGGTGTTCAGCCACAGCACCGGCATCGCGCTGCTCCTCGCACCGGGCGAGGGCGAGCGCGGCGAAGAGGTCAGCGACCGGGCGGCCCGGCAGATCGTCAGCGCACTGCGCTCGCGGTACGAGATCGTGGTCATCGACTGCGGCGGCCAGATGAACGGCGCCAACGCCGCGGCCATCGAGATGGCCGACACCGCGCTGCTGGTCACGACCCCGGACGTGGTCGCGGTGCGCGGCGCGAAGCGCATCGTACGGATGTGGGACCGGCTCCAGATCCGCAAGGCGGAGGAGACGACGACCCTCGTCAACCGGTACAACCGCAACACCGAGATCCAGCCGCCGCTGATCCAGAAGATCACCGGCACCAAGATCGCGAGCACGGCAATCCCCGCCAACTTCAAGGAACTTCAGAGCGCCGTCGATGCGGGCCGTATGCACGAACTCGACTCGAAGAGCATCGTGAAGCAGGCACTCTGGGCTCTGGCGGGCGAGCTCGGTCTGGTGAAGACACCGGACCGGGCCGAGAGCGGGGCCAAGGAACGAAACGACCGAGGCTCGATCGGCCGCCCGCGCAGGCGCGGCGACTTCACGGGCCGTGGCAAGACCGACTGAGGGGGCAGGCTGATCCATGGCAACCATGGAGATGGCGGAAACAGGCATAGGCCGGAGGCGTGACCGCGACCGCGGACAGACCGCGATCGAATTCGTCGGCGTCACGCCACTGATCATCCTGCTGCTCGTCGCGCTCTGGCAGTGCGCCCTGATCGGCTACACGTTCAGCCTGGCCGGCAACGCGGCGGACGTGGCGGCGCGGGCGGGGAACGGCGCGCAGTGGAACTCGCAGGCCGCCTGCGAGCAGGCGGCGAAGAAGGACCTGCCCGACGCCTGGCAGACCGACGACGTCGACTGCGGGGCGGAACGCGGCCTGTACCGGGCCAGGGTCCACCTCGACGTGCCCGTCCTGCTGCCCGGCATTCTCGACTTCGGCCCGACAATCACCGGCAACGCCGCCTCGGCGAAGGAGGGCTGAGCCATGACCGGCACGAAGCGAAGGTCCGCTCGCGACCGCGGCCAGGTCGCCATCGAGTACATGGGGTTCATCCCCCTGATGCTGCTGGTCGGCCTCTGCGCCATTCAGCTGGGCATCGCCGCGTACGCCACCAACCAGGCGGGCACCGGTGCCCGTGCGGCGGCGCGCACGGCCGGTCAGGACCGGCCGGAGCTGTGGCCGGAACAGGCGGGCAAGTCCGCCATGAGCGACTGGCTCACCAAGCAGAACCACACCACCTTCCAGCACCACTCCGGCGACGGCACGGTGACCTACACCGCCAGGGTCAAGGTCCCCTCGATCATCCCGTGGATGCCGGACGCCTTCGGTTACGCCGAACGCAGCTCCACCATGCCCAGCGACTGACCACGTCCCCCTCTCCGCCCGCCCCCACACCGCACCACCGGCACGCCGGACCTAGGAGTCAGCAAAATGAGCCTGCGGGCACGCATCACCGCCCCCGAGGAGCACGGTGGGGGGCGGGAGGACGGCCACATGGTCGCCTCCTACCGGGCCAAGCTGCTCGAGGAGATCGACCTCGCGGAGATGTCCTCGCTGGCCGCCGCCGACCGGCGGGCCCGCCTGGAGCGCGTACTCGGCCACATCATCAGCCGCGAAGGCCCGGTCCTCTCCACCCTCGAACGCTCGCAGCTGATCCGCCGGGTCGTCGACGAGGCCCTCGGCCTCGGCATCCTGGAACCACTGCTCGAAGACGCGTCCATCACCGAAATCATGGTGAACGGACCGGACCAGATCTTCGTCGAGCGCAGCGGCAAGGTCGAACAGCTCCCGATGCGCTTCGGCTCGCACGAACAGCTGATGCAGACCATCGAGCGCATCGTGTCGACCGTCAACCGGCGCGTGGACGAGGCGAACCCGATGGTGGACGCCCGCCTCCCCAGCGGCGAGCGCGTCAACGTGATCATCCCGCCGCTCTCACTGACCGGCGCGACGCTCACCATCCGACGGTTCCCGAGGGCCTTCACCCTCCAGGAGATGATCGACTTCGGCTCGCTCGACGAGCAGATGCTGATCCTGCTCTCCGGCCTCGTCCAGGCCAAGCTCAACATCATCGTCTCCGGCGCCACCGGCACCGGCAAGACGACCCTGCTCAACGCACTGTCCGGACTGATCCCGAACAACGAGCGCATCGTCACCATCGAGGACTCCGCGGAGCTCCAGCTCCAGCAGAACCACGTCATCCGGCTGGAGTCCCGCCCGGCGAACGTCGAGGGCAAGGGCCAGATCAGCATCCGCGACCTGGTCCGCAACTCCCTGCGTATGCGCCCCGACCGCATCGTCGTCGGTGAGGTCCGTGGCGGTGAGTCGCTCGACATGCTCCAGGCGATGTCGACCGGTCACGACGGCTCCCTCGCGACCGTGCACGCGAACAACGCCGAGGACGCGCTCATGCGTCTGCAGACCCTCGCCTCGATGTCCGAGATCAAGATCCCCTTCGAGGCGCTGCACGACCAGATCAACAGCGCGGTCGACGTGATCGTCCAGCTCACCCGGTTCGCCGACGGTGGCCGAAAGATCACCGAGATCGCGATCCTCGACTCGCACGGCCGGGACAACTACCGCATCGTCAGCGTGGCCCGCTTCATCCCCCAGCCGATGGCCGCCGACGGGCGGATCTACGGCCAGTTCCAGTACCTTCCGCTCCCGCGCAAGATCGCCGAACGGCTCTACATGGCCAGCCAGCCCATTCCCCAGGCGTTCGGCGTCGCCTCGTCCGACGAACAGCTCGCCACCCGAGAGGCCAAGTAGGTACCGCGCCATGACCAATCTCCCCCTTCTCACGATCGGCGTCACACTCATCTGCTGCGTGCTCGGCGTCATGGGCCTGCACGCGTACTCCGGTGGCAAAGCCGACCGCGACGCCCTCGTCGACCGCCTCTCGCACACCGGCCAGATAGAGGCCGCAGGACGCCACCGCCGCTTCCGGGGCATCGACCGCAGGCTCCGCAAGACCGGCCTGGGGCGCAGGATCGAGCTCAAGCTCGCGGCCACCGGGCTGGAGATCACCCCGGGCGAGTTCTTCGTCTACGCGCTGGTGGCCATGGCCGGACTCTGGCTGACGGCCTCGTCGATCCTGGCCTCCTTCTTCGGCCCCGTGGCCGCCCTGATCGGGCTCTGGGGCACCAACGCCTTCCTGAACTGGCAGCGGACCAAGCGCACCGACCGCTTCATCAACCAGCTCCCCGAGCTCTCCCGCATCCTCGCCAACGCCACCCAGGCCGGACTGGCCCTGCGCACCGCGCTGGCGATGGCCGCGGACGAGCTGGAGGCCCCGGCCGGTGAGGAACTCGCCCGGGTCGCCCGCCGCCTCGGCGTCGGCGAGTCGCTCGACGACGCCCTGAGCGAGCTGACCGAGCGGCTGCCGTCCCGCGAACTCGTCGTCCTCGTCACGACCCTCGTCCTGTCCAACCGGGCCGGCGGTACGGTCGTCAGCTCCCTGCGCAACCTCACCGAGACGCTGGAGGAGCGCAAGGAGACCCGGCGCGAGGTCAAGACCCAGCTCTCGCAGGTGACCGTCACGGCCTACGCCGTTCCCGGCTTCGGCTTCGGCGCGATGCTCCTGATGAACGCCGTCATGCCGGGCGCACTGGACCGCATGACCGGCGCACTGGTCGGCCAGGCCGCGGTCATCGTCTCGCTCATCCTGTACGCGATCGGGTTCATCGTGATCCGCCGCCTGTCCCGTATCGACGTCTGAGGGGAGGAGCGGACATGGACCTGTTGCTCGCACTCGTTGTAGGTCTCGCTGTTTATGGAGTGATCGCCGGCATCCGGATGTACCGGGCCGACGCCAAGCTCCCCGGCGATCTCGCCATCGCCCTGGAGGTCGGCTCCACCCGCACCGGCGCGGTCGGCTCCGGCATCGACCGGATGGGCATGCGCTGGGCGCCCGCGGTGCTCAGGATGATGGGCCCCAAGTCCGTCAACAAGAAGCGCCGCCAGATCGACATGGCCGGCAACCCCGGCGGTCTGACCATCGACCGGTACGCCGCCCGCCGTGCCGTCTACGGAGCGCTCGGCGGGTTCGGGGCCCTGTCGATGCTCATGCGCGGTCAGCTCTTCTTCGCCATCCTGCTGCTCGCCTTCGGCGCCTTCTGGGTCGAGGTCGGCATCTGGTCGGCCATCCGGGTCCGCAAGGAGCACATCGAGCGCACGCTCCCCGACTTCCTCGACGTCCTCGCGGTCGTCGTCTCCGCGGGCCTCGGCTTCCGCCAGGCGCTGGAACGCGTCGCGGAGAAGTACGAGGGCCCCTGGGCCGACGAACTCAGCATCACCCTGCGCCAGATGGACATGGGCGTCAGCCGGCGTGATGCCTTCGAGCAGCTGCGCAAGCGCAACGACTCGGAACAGGTCGCGATGTTCGTGACCACGCTCCAGCAGGGCGAGGAACTGGGCGCGCCGATCGTCGAGACGCTGATCCAGATCGCCAACGACATGCGCCGCACCGATGCCCAGAACGCCCGCAGGAAGGCGGCCAAGGCCGTCCCGAAGGCGACCTTCGCCGTCACCTCCTTCCTGCTCCCGGGCACCCTGGTGCTGCTCACGGTCGGATTCGTGTACGGGGCCGACGTCGACTTCTCGTTCCTCGGCGGATGACACGCATGACGGGGATGATGGGCATCACGAGCAGGGGGAGGTGACAGGCGCATGGCATTCCAACTCAGCGACTCACAACCGGGACTGACGAGCGAGGTGCGCCAGGCGCTCGCCGGTCCGGGGGCCCAGCCGGCCTTCGCGATCCAGCTCAACGCGCTCCAGGCCATGTGCCGCCAGGTCTTCGGGTTCCGCCTCGCGATGACGGCCATGGCGACACCGTTCGCCATCGCCCGCACGGCACCGGGCCTCCCGACCTGGCTGATCGGCGCGGCCATCCTCGTCACCTTCATGGGCTCCTACGTCCTGTTCCGGGACTGGGAGCGCTTCGGCCCGGTCTTCCTGCGCCACCGCTGGCTGCTCGGCGTCGACGCGCTGTTCGGCGCGCTGCTGCTGATCACCGCGACGCCGGAGTCGACCCTGGCGTACGTCACGGTCTGTACGCCGCTGCTCGCCGGGCTCGTCTACGGGTGGCGGGGCGCGGCGGTCTTCGCCGTGACACAGACGCTGATCATCTTCGGGGTGTACGGCACCGATACGAAGCTGGAGGCGAGCACCGCCACGGCGCTCCTCCTGCCCGGTTTCTGCGTGATCGCGGGCGCGGTCGGCGTGACCCTGCGCAACCTGCTGCTCCGCTTCGGAACAGCGAGCCAGGCGCTCACCGAGACCCGGGCACGGCTGGCTGTGAACGAGGCCGTGGAGGGCGAGCGCACCCGGCTGGCCAGGGAGATGCACGACTCCGTGGCCAAGACCCTCCACGGTCTGGCACTGGCCGCCGACGGCCTGGCCGGCTCCTCCGATCGGATGGACCCGCTGACCGTCAAGCACCAGGCCGAACTCGTCGCCAGGTCCGCCCGCCGCGCGGCGGCGGAATCACGCGAGCTGCTCTCGGACCTGCGACGCGAGTCGGGACTCGACGGCGGTGTGAACGTGGCGGAGGAACTCCGCGCACGCGCCGACGACTTCACCCGCCGACACGGCCTCACCGCCGGATTCCGGCTGCTCAACGAGACCCCGGTCCCGCCCGTCCCGCAGGTGGTGGCCCGGCAACTGCTCACCATCGCGTCCGAGGCGATGGAGAACGCCGGCCGCCACGCCCACCCCACGTACCTCGTCGTCCTCGCGGGGGTGAAGGGCGACGTCCTGCGGATCAGCGTGTACGACGACGGGCAGGGCCTCCCCGCGGGCACCACGCTCGACGACCTCAAGCGGGCCGGGCACTTCGGACTCGTCGGCATGGTCGAACGCGCCGCGTCCATCGGCGCACGGATCCGGATCGGCAAGGGCAAGGCGGCCACGGGCACCGAAGTACGCCTGGAGCTGCCGTTGGCGGCCCTGTCCCAAGCACCACCCGCACAGTCGTTCAACTGACCCGCTCCACACCGTCCCCCCACAGAACTTGAGAGGAGGTCGCAGAATGCCGGACGACGTCTCGCGCGCATCGGGCCAGAACTGGGCCGCAACGCACCACGCCTCCCAGCACACGTCCCCGCACGCCACGCCCATCAATTCCGAATCCAGCTCGCCAGGGTTCCCCGTCCCCCAGCAGACCGCGGCATCCGGAGTCATGCCCGCCTTCCCCTCCGCTCCCGACCTGCCCGCCCCCGGTCCGCTGCGGGTCGTCGTCGCCGACGACAACCCCGTGGTCCGGGCGGGCCTGAGCGTCCTGCTCTCCGGCCGCGACGACATCGAGGTCGTCGCGGAGGCCGCGGACGGCCGAGAGGCCTACGACATGGCCGTGCGGCACCGCCCGGACGTCGTGCTGCTCGACGTCCGGATGCCGGGTGTCGACGGCATCTCCGCCCTGCCCCACCTGGTCCGGGTCGCGCCGGTGATGATGCTGACCTACAGCCGCGAGAACGAGATCGTCCATGAGGCGCTCCGGCTGGGCGCGGGCGGCTATCTGGTCCACGGAGAGTTCACGGCGGACCAGCTCGTGCAGGCCGTACGTGACACGAAGAGCGGCCGGGCCCACTTCACCGCCACGGCGGCGAACGCGCTCCTGGCCCACATGCGGCAGGGGCCCGGATCCCGGGGAGGGCCGCTCCCGGAGGGCCTGGGCGCGGCACTGACCTCCGGCGTTCCCTACCAGCAGCCCGGATACGACGGTCATGCCCCTGGACCGTTGCAACAATACGATGCGTATGCACATTTGCCTTTTCCTGAAGTGGCCCCGCCTGGGGCGCGACCAGTAGGACAATCCCAGGGTCTTTCGCATCTGCAACCAGGTATGGCACAGTCTTCGGTATCCGGAGGAGTCGGCACGCCTCCTGACAGGCAGCAGTACGGGCTGAGTTCGCGGGAGGTGGAGGTCATGGAGCTGATCGCGTCCGGCATGAGCAATCGTCAGATCGCCGCCACGTGCTTCATCAGCGAGAAGACGGTCAAGAACCACATCAACCGCATCTTCACCAAGCTGCACAGCGGCAGCCGCAGCGAGGCCATCGCCCGCTGGCTCGGCACGGCGCCGGCTGCGGGTCCCGGCGCACAGGGGGACAGGTAGTCATGGCTGACCGGGGGAGCGCACAGGACGTGGCGGGTTCGGTCCAGGGGGCCCAGCCCGGGGCGCCCAGGGCCCAACTGCTCGATTGGGCCCGGGAATGGGCCCTGGGGCCCTCTGGTGGGCATGGTGTTCCGCCCTATGTTTCTCCTATCGCAAACGGCACCGGCCAGGAGGAAGCCGGTAACGGGAGCGAGAACGAAGGAACGTGCGAGTCGGCCGGCAGTCGGTCGGCCGAATCTGGAGGGGAACACCATGTCGAACATCACCCTGAAGTCCGCCGTCCGCGTCAACGGCTGGGCCAACACCGCCATCTCGAAGATCCAGAAGCGCTACGAGACCGCGGACCGCGGCCAGACGGCCTTCGAGTACCTCGGCATCATCCTGGTGGTCGTCGCGATCATCGGTGGCATGGTGGCCGCAGGCATCGGTGGCGCGATCACGACTCGTATCACCGGCCTGGTGGACTCCATCACCGCCGGCTAGTGGAATCGCGCCAACGCAGCGATGCAGGGCAGGCTTTCCCCATCTACATTGTGATGGTGGCGGGCCTGCTCTTCCTCGCGTTCGCTTTCTTTGCTGTCGGTCAGGCCTCTGCCACGCGTAACGGTGCCCAGGGCGCGGCGGACGCCGCCGCGCTCGCTGCCGCCCAGGAAGCCCGGAACGACCTCGGAGTGCCCTTCCTCGCCGCCCTGCGGACACCGGACGGTCTCACCGAGTTCCTGGCGAATCATCGGTACTTCAGGGCCGGATGCCCGGACGCGCAGCGACTGGCAGATGCCAATCGCTCGGACCTCTACACCGATGATCCCTTCCGCCGGCCTCGTTGCCGCTGGGACGAGGGGTTCCTCCAGGACAAGGTCACGGTCAGCGTCAAGACCCGTTACACGGTCGGTTCCTCGGTGATCCCCAGCACGAAGACCAAGCACGCCAAGGCCACGGCCACTGCCGTGATCGAGTTCCGGTGTTCACCGAAGCTCAAGGACGCGCCGAGTGCTGACCCCGGGTCCGACGACACGGGCGACGAGGGCGACAAGGGTGACGAGGGCGACAAGCCGGATCTGCCGATCCCCACTCTTGATTGTCACGGGGGCGGTCTTGACATCGACCCTGCCCATCCGGAGCTGTGGGAGTCCCTGGCCAAGACCATCTTTGCCGTGCACCTGATCGACGACTGACAGCGAACGACGAGTAAAGGAATCTGAACCCATGAGCATTCGGCGCACCACGAAATCCCGAAGGGTGGTGGCAGCGGCCTCCATGGCGGCTGCCCTGGCCCTGATCGTCACCGGCTGCGGCGGCGACGACGGCGGGAAGACCGAGGACACCGGCTCTTCCTCGTCCGCCAAGCCCTCCGACGGAGACAAGGGGGCCGACGAGGACACCGCCGCAGGGGACAACGTGGACTCGAATGCGAAGCTCGCCGAGGTCAAGGGGCAGGGCGGGCTGACGCTCGTCGTCAATCAGGTCAAGCGTGATTCCGGCGGCTTCATCACCGTTCAGGGCGAGATCAAGAACGAGGGTGACCAGGCCAAGAACACCGCCGGCTGGGCAGGTGCCGAGAGCGCTGTCGTGGCGAAGAACCCGAACTCCGTCGCCGGAGCCACTCTGGTGGACAAGGTTGGCAAGAAGCGCTACTACATCCTCCGCGACACGGAATCGCGCTGCCTCTGCACCACGGGGATTCTGCCGCTGCAGCCGGGCAAGTCGACGCCCGTCTTCATGCAGTTCCCGACTCCTCCGCAGACCACGACCGAGGTCGACTTCACGCTGCCCACCTTCGCCACCGCCTCACTCAAGATCTCCGGGTGATGGCGGATATGAACAGCATTCACACGCGGCACAGGCCAGGTCATCTCGCAGGCCGGGCCATCGCTGTCGCAGTCCTGCTCGCCGGCACCACGGTCTTCGGGGCGACGACGGCCCTGGCAGACGACGGTCCGAGCGTTCCTCCGGGCACGGAGGCCTCGTCCGAGCCGCCCGTCAAGCTGGACAGCAACGACCCGGACCTCAAGATGCCGGACGGCGGCACTCTCGCGCCCGGCAAGGTCCTCGACATCATTCAGGTCGTCGAGGACGAGGGCGGCGAAGAGCGACGCGAGGACACGAACGCGGACATCAAGTTCGCGCTCCAGTCCGAGGTGCTCTTCGGCAAGGACAGCGCGAAGCTGAGCTCCGCCGCCAACTCCCGCATCGCAGCCATCGCCGCCGAGATCAAGAAGCAGAACGCCTCGAAGGTGCGCGTCTTCGGCTTCACCGACAACCTCGGCTCGTCGGCACACGGAGACGTGCTCTCCAAGCAGCGTGCCGATGCCGTGCAGTCGGTGCTGGTGAGGTCCACAGGCTCGGACATCACGTTCGAGATCCGCGGTTACGGCGAGCAGTACCCGATCGCCAGTAACACCACGGAAGAGGGCCGGAAGAAGAACCGTCGCGTGGAGGTCTCCTTCCCGCGCGGCAGCTCCTCCTGACCCGACCTGCATGAAGGGCCTGGCACCGGTCACGGTGCCAGGCCCGCGTGCTGTCACAGCGGGTGGCCGGCCTTGCCGGCCCTCCCGGACGGATCCGGCCCGGCTTCGGCCCGCAGCGCAAGCGAGATGATCTCCCGCGCCGGCAGTGTGCTCAAGACCACTGACGACGCCCGTGCCGGCCCGGCAGCGCCCGTCCGGACCTGCCCCGGGCGCTCGCCGGAGGCCCGGCCGGTGCCGGGGCGGCGAAAAGGTTGGTGTGCGGGACCGACGGAACCGGGTAACGTCTTTGTCATGTTCTTCCAGGCGCCGATTTACGAGTGAGAGCGTGATGGGCCCCTGCTGACGTCCTCCGACGTCGCCGCCCGTCCCCCACCGATGAATCCGTAGATCACTTCACATCATTACCGGGAGAACCCGTGACCGTGAGCAAGAACATCAACAACCCCATCGGCATGGGTGGCGGCCAGCGCAAGAGGCAGTCCCGCGCCGAACGGCAGAACAACGGTCCGCACCGCAACCTCGACCGCCAGGGCGCGGCCGACCAGAAGGCGGAGCTGGTGCGCAAGATGCGCGAGAAGGCGGCCGAGGACGCCGGGCAGTCGGGCGACGACACCGCACAGAGCTGACCCACCGCCGCCGCGAGGCGGCACCGCACGGGGCAGGGTCCGGACCGCGACGCGCGGTCCGGGCCCTGCTGCTGTCGTACCGGGCCTCGCCGCCGTACCGGACGCGGACGCGCGCTTCCGCGGTGATCCGTCCGCCCTCCCCGGCCCGGTGCCAGGAGGCGTCCGCGTTGACACGCGGTCGGCGGATGCGTGTAATGAACGCGGTGTCGCGTGACGCCGGCCAAAGAGCTGTGGGCCGGCCGGTGATCGGGCGAGCACCCTTCACCCAAGGGTCCGTCATGAGTTCGTACTCCGCGCCCTGCACCTGACGTAACGCAACCGCACCCCTCGCCCCGCGCACCGCCGCGCCCGGTGAGAGGTTGTGCGGTCGCTTCGTCCTGGGCACGTCACCACACGCCATGACCGCAGTCACTGCGGAATCACTGAAGCTCCCGGAGATACGCATCCGTATGCCCACGTCTTTCAATGAAACGATCATCAAGGAGTTCCGCGCCAACGCCGGGAAGGTCGGTGGCCCCTTCGCGGGCGGCGATCTCCTCCTGCTGACGACCACCGGCGCGAGGTCGGGCACCGAGCGGACCACGCCCCTCGGGTACGTCCGCCACGGCGGGCTGATCCTGATCGTCGGGTCCAGCCTCGGCGCCCCGAGCCACCCCGGCTGGTACCACAACCTGCTTGCCCACCCCGTGGTGCGGGTGGAGATCGGGACCCGCACCTTCCAGGCCCTCGCGGTTCCCGCCGAGGGGGACAGGCGCGACGACCTGTTCGCGCACGCGGTGCGGAGCGCGCCCGGGTACGGGGACTACCAGGCCCGGACCAGCCGGGTCCTGCCCGTCGTCGTGCTGGAGCGCGCCGATCCCGACGGGTGGGAGGGCCCAGGCGAGGTCCGCACCCTGGCCGACAAGGTCATGGAGGTGCACACCTGGCTGCGCGGTCAACTGCGTGAGGTGGCGGCCGAGGTGGAGGCCCACTTCGCCGAGCGCGCGGACCGTCAGGCGCCCGGTGAGCCGCCGGCGCCGAGCCTCGGGCTGCAGATCCGGCAGCGCTGCCTGGCGTTCTGCCAGGCCCTGGAGTTCCACCACACCAGTGAGGACGGGCACCTGTTCCCCGGGATCGCCCGCTACCACCCGCACCTGGGCGACACCTTCGCCCGGCTCGCGGACGAGCACCGCACCGTCGCCCGGATTCAGGCAGCGCTCGTGGAGCTGCTCGCCGGTATCGGGATCGCGGAACCGGCGCGATTCCGGGCCGAGTTGGTACGGATGTCGGCCGAGCTGAACGCGCACCTCGACTACGAGGAGAAGGCGATCGTCCCCCTCCTGGCCGATGTTCCCTGGCCGCCTGTTCCGCCCGCGGGCGTCCCTGGAGGCGACGGGGCCGGGGGAGGTGCCGGGGCGGGCAGCGCCTGATCGCGGTGAGCGGGGCCGCGGCGGTCGGGACCGGACCGGCGCGGCCCCGCAGCGAGGTTCAGTCCGGCGCCGCCGCCGGGTCCCGTCGTCGTACCAGCGGCAGGTACACCTCGTCGACGATCTCGACGAGGACGTCGTCGGGTGCGGTGGGCAGCCCGCGTACGACGCATTCGTTGCGCAGCAGGGCCATGGCCGCGGTGGCGACCCTGGGCGGCGATGCGGTGAGGACGCCACCCCGTCCGGCTGAACGGTGCGTACGCCCGCGACGCGGCAGGTCAGGCCGCGTACCTGCGTGAGCTGCTGGAGGTCTTCGAGGCCGGAGGCGTCGACAGCGCCTTCGTGTTCACCTTCGCCCTGTACGACCACGTGCACCGCTCCGACGGCGACCCCAGGGACGACCTGGACCGGGCCGGCTACGGCATCGTCAAGGTGTACGAGGACCGCCTCGGGGTCACCTTTCCCGGGCTGCCGTGGGAGCCGAAGGCGGCGTTCACGGCCGTCGCCGACCACTACCGGGAGCGCTGAAGTCCGTCCTGGCGGCGCGCCCCGGCCCCGCGTCCCCGCCCCCGGTCGCGGTGGCCTGGACGAGGAGCTTCAGCGCGGCCTGGGAAGCCGATCCGGGGGTGGCGGTCACCATGATCAGGGACTGCTCGGGTTCGGACGGCACGGTCAGCGTCTGCTGTCTGACCGTCAGGGAACCGACGAGCGGGTGCCGTAGCCCGTACTCGGCGGTGTCGCAGGCCCGCACCCGGTGGTCCGCCCACATGCGTGCGAACTCCGGGCTACGGGTGGTCAGTTCACCGATGAGCTGCGTCAGTCGGGCGTCCTGCGGATGCCGCCCCGCGACCAGACGCAGATTGCCGACCACGGCTCGGGCCTTCGCCGTCCAGTCGGCGTAGAGCTCACGGATGTGGGCGTCCAGGAAGACCAGCCGCGCCATGTTCGGGCGGTCCGCCGGACGCTCCGGGGCCGCCCGGTCCACATGCCCGGCCAGCAGCGCGTGCCCCGCCGTGTTCCAGGCCAGTACGTCGCTGCGCCGCCCGGTCACCACGACGGGTACCTCCTCCAGGGACCGCACCAGTTCGCGCACGGCCGGGGAGAGCCGCTCGGCCGGGGGCCGGCGGGCCGTGACCCGGTGTCGGCAGGCGGTGGCCAGGTCGTGCAGGTGCCGCCGCTCCGTCTCCTCCAGGCACAGCGCCCGGGAGATCGCGTCCAGCACCTCGGCGGAGGCGTGGCAGGAGGCGCCCTGCTCCAGACGCGTGTAGTACGAGGCGCTGACGCCCGCCAGCAGGGCCAGCTCCTCACGCCGGAGCCCCGGAACCCGGCGGCGGTCCCCGTAGGTCGGCAGCCCGACGTCCTGGGGCTGCAACTGGGCCCGCCGCGCCTGGAGGAAGGCCCCGAGCCGTCCGTGTGTGTCCATGGCCCCGAGTATCCGGTGCCGGGGGCGCCCGCAGCCTGCCCCTGTCGGGGATAGGCAGAACCGGGGCTGGCTGCCCACGCCGGCCGGACACAGGGTGGGAACCACGAGCGAACCCCGTCGCCGAGCAACAGAGCAACAGAGCAACAGAGCAACAGAGCAACAGAGCGGCAGGGCCGCCCCGCACCGCACCACCCTCCACTACGCAAGGAAGCAACGTGTCAGCGAAGTTCGCACGGAACGTACTGGTCGCCGCCCTCGCGACGGCCTCCCTCACGGCCTCGCTCGCTGCCGGCCTGCCGGGTTCGGCGTCGGCTGCCACAACGCCGTTGTCACACGCCCGCATCACCGAGCACTTCGACCTGGCCGGCCGGCAGATGCCGGAGAACATCGTCCTGGAACCCGACGGCAGCATCGATCTGTCCTTCTCCGCCGCACGCCGGATCGCCCAGGTCACCCGCGACGGCAAGGTACGGGTGCTGGCGACCCTGCCCGCCCCGGCCGACGGCGGCGTGCACACTCCGGCGCTCGGCTTCCCCCTGGTCACCGGCCTGGTCAGGGACGCGCACGGCACGCTGTACTTCCTGTACGCCACGGGTACCGCAGACCTCACCGGCGTCTGGCGGCTCCGGCCCGGCGGCACCCCGGAGCGGATCGCCGCACTGCCGGCCGACGGCCTGCCCAACGGGCTGGCGCTGGACTCCGGCCTGCTCTACATCACCGACTCGGTCCACGGTGTCATCCGGCGCGTACCGGCCGGCGGCGGCACCGCGACGGTCTGGGCGGACGGCGCCGAGCTCGCCCCGACCGGCTTCCTCGGCGCCAACGGCCTGAAGGTGCACAACGGCGCCGTCTGGGTGTCCAACCTGGACCAGGGCACCGTGGTCCGCTACCCGGTGAGGAGGAACGGCACGGCGGGTCCCGCCCGGATCAGGGCCGAACAGCTGGCCGGAATCGACGACTTCGCCTTCGTCGGCCGCGGCGACCGGATCCTCGCCGCCCTCGACCAGACCGACGAGGTGGCCCTGATCGAGCCCGACGGCACCCACACCATCGTGCTCAGCGCCCGGGACGGACTGCAGAACCCCACGGCCGTCGCCGTGCGCGGCGACACCGTGTACGTGACCTCGGCCGCCTATGTCACCAATAAGGACCCCAACCTGCTCACCGCCCGTATCCACAGGAATCACTGACGCCACTGCTCGCGCACACGGCGGACAGCGAGGAGACCCACAAACCGGATCAGGGATGCACCGGAGTACCGGTGGCAAACCGGAGCAGAAGAGGATAGGCAGCACAGGACGTCTCCCGCGTCCCCCTGCGTCCGCGCAGCGGGAGGCGTCCGACCTCGCTCGCCCACCTCCTACGTCCCGGGAGACCCATCCGTGTTCAGCAAGATCAGTGACACCGCCGCCGGGGCGCCGTCCCGGGCAGCCGGGTGTCCCGGGCCCGCGCGGCGCTGGTCCGTCGCACTGCGGCGGACGCCCGTCTCCCTGTGGAACGACGACCTCTCGGACTGGGCGGCGGCCCTGACGTACTACGCCATCCTCGCGCTGCTCCCGGCGCTCCTGGTGACGGTCTCCGTGATCGGGCTGGCCAATCCCCGGGCCACGGACTCCCTGATCGCCGACATCACCGCCTTCGCACCGGCGGAGTCCGGCGCCACGCTGCGCCAGCCCCTGGAGGCGGCCACACAGCAGCGGACCGCGGTCTGGCTGCTGGTCGCGACCGGGACCGTCAGCGCGGTCTGGTCGGCGTCCAGCTATCTGGCCGTCTTCCGGCGGGCGCTGCACGCGATGCACGGGGTACCGGACACCAGGCCCGCCCTGCGCAAGGCGCACATCATCGTGGCGACGGCCATCGGGCTGCTGCTGCTCCTGATGACCAGTGCGTTCGCCCTGGTGCTCTCCGGTCCGCTGGCCCGCTGGCTCGGGCACCGGATCGGTCTGGCGCATCTGGGCGACGCGGTGTGGGCGGTGCTGAAGTGGCCCGTGCTGCTCTGTCTGGTCGCCTGCCTGATCACGGTCCTCTTCCGGACCGGTCCGGCGACGGCGCGCGGGTCGCGCCGGGCACTGCCCGGCGGGGTGCTGGCGGCGCTCCTGTGGCTGGTGGCCTCGGCGGGATTCGCGCTGTACGCGACGTACATCGGCTCCTACAGCCGGCTGTACGGGTCACTGGCGGGGCTGGTGGTGTTCCTGATCTGGGTGTGGTTCACCAACCTGGCGCTGCTGACCGGCGCCCAGTTCAACGTGGAGCTGGGCCGGGTGCGGTGCGAGGACACCGGCACCGGAACCGACGGCGAAGACGGGACCGGGACCGGGGAAGCGGCCTAGGACCCCGTGCTGCCGTCGACGAGCTCCCGGATGATGTCGAGGTGGCCGTTGTGCCGGGCCGTCTCCTCGATGAGGTGCAGCAGGATCCAGCGCAGATCGGGGTGGTGGCCGTCGGACCGCGGACGCTTCGCCAGGGTGTCCAGGTCATGGGCGGCGACGAGCTCCCGGTAGCGGGCGCTCTGCTCCTCGTACTCCGCCATGACGTCGGCGAGCGGCATGTCGACGGCGATGCGCATCTCGCGGTCGGGGTCCTCTTCGGTCCACGGGCCCTCGTCCTCCCCGCCGAGAAAATCGATCTCGAACCAGGCGTACTCGACCCAGCGGAGATGGTTGAGCACACCCGCGAGCGTCATCAGGGGCGAGCCAGGCAGCAGGGCCTTGCGGGCGTCCTCCTGAGAGAGGCCCTCGCACTTGGCCAGAGCGGTGGCGCGGGTGTAGTCGAGGAAAGTGGTCAGCTGTGTGCGCTCGTCCCAGGCGGGAGGCGAATCGGTGCGTGTCATCGCGGTACACCCTCGCGGCTCGCCGACGGGCTGTCCACCGCTTAGAAGTCATCTCAATTGGTTCCCCGCTGCGGAGATTGTCGTTGCCGGCGTTCTGCGGTGCGGGTTCAATGCCTATGTGAGTAGCTACTGGACGCCTGCCCATCACGCCGTCGAGTTCGAGGACGCGGAGACTCTTGCGCGGTTGCTCGCCGACGGGTCAGATCCCGACGAGGTGTTCAGCAACATGACGCTGCTGACACACGCAATCGACGTCGAGGGCGATGGCGCAATGCAGAGCGGAGAGCCGCTCACTGTGCATACCACCGCAGTGTTGCTGGCCTTCGGAGCCAATCCGGAGCTGGCAGGTCCTGATGGTGTGGCGCCTATGGACGTGGCCAATCGCTACGGCCACGACCTGGCAGTGAAGTTGCTGCGAGCTCACATCAGCGGAGGAGCCTGCGGTGGCAGATGAGGGTGCAGGCGATACTCGTGATGGCAAGGAAGTGCTCGGCCTTGCGCTCGTAGCGTCGGTGGAGACGGCGGCAGCCTGCGAGCCAGGACATGGTGCGTTCGACGGTCCAGCGGTGGCGGCCCAGTCGCTGTGAGGACTCGATCCCCTTGCGTGCAATGCGCTGCCGGATGCCACGCTGGCGTAACCATCGTCGCAGATGGGAGTAGTCGTACCCCTTGTCGGCGTGAAGCTTTGCGGGTTTGCGGCGCCGTGGTCCGCCGCGGGAGCGGATCGGCGGTATCCCCTGCACCAGAGGGATCAGGGCTTGGCTGTCGTGCAGGTTCGCCCCCGAGATTCCGATAGACAGGGGCAGACCGGTTCGCTCAGCGATCAGATGGATCTTTGAGCCATACTTGCCCCGATCTACAGGATTCGGACCTGTCAGGTCCCCCTTTTCAGAGCCCGCATGTTCACCGAGTCGATCCGCAGCGGGACCAGTCCAGTTCACCCCGGGATCCGAGCTCGTCGAGGACCAAGCGATGGAGCTTGGCCCAGACGCGGGTCTTCGTCCACTCGGCGAACCGCCGGTGAGCAGTAGCTCCGGACGGACCGAACGAAGCAGCCGGCACTTGCTTCCACGTACACCCTGACGTGGCCACGAACACCATCGCAGCCAACACCTCACGGTCACCGTGCCGACGCCGACCGCCGCCCTGAGGCCGCGAGGGCGCCTCTGGCACCACCCGCTGGAACAACTCCCACAACTCATCCGGCACAAGCCGCTCAACGATCCCCACCATGACCGGCAACCTACCCAGTCAGCCAAATGAGATGACGTCTTAACCGTTGCCTTGGGGTCCAAGCGTGGGCCCGTGGGCCCACGCCCCGGGCGGCAGGGCTGATTACGCTCACGAGTGACCGACTGCGAGCCGTCCGACACCGCCACCGAGCGGCCGATCGGGCGCGCTCCGGTGCGCAGGGATCTTCACGCTCTACCTGATCTGCAGGGCGGTCACCTCTCGGCCGGTGTGTCCGGGTGAAGCGGGTGGCCACACTTTTATGGGGTGCGGTGTCATGAGTGACGGATTCTTCTACTCGTACCACGTGGGCTGGAGCCGCCCCGATGCCGAGTCGCTGCTCGGGGACCTGGAGGCGGCCGGCGTCCGTCCCGCGCACCCGGCCACGCGGCGCATCACGCTCATCAGCCCCGGAGCCGAACCGCCCGGCACCCAGTCGTGGGTGACCAGGGACCAACTGGTGCTGCTGGCCGGCCTGCAACGGCTGGACCAGGTCGATTTCCTGCTCTGGGTGAGCAGCGGAGCCGCGATCGCCACGCGGGTCCGGCGGACGGACGACGGGACGGTCGCGCTGCAGTTCGCCCTCGGTGCGCTGACCCGCGACGAGCGGGAAACGGTTGTCCGCGCGATCCGGGAGGCGATAGGCAGGGCCTCTGTGCTCTGTATCGGCTTCGTGGTCGACCGGGAGGGCGCGTCGGTGGCGACCGACTGGAGGGGCTTCATAGTGAAGGGCTCGGTGTACTTCGACTGCTGGCCCGACACGCTGGCGGTGCGGTCGGAAGTCGCTTCCCTGCAACCGCAGTTGTCCGGGGTGAGCTCGTTCGAGCAGTCCCCTTGGGTCGTCTACGGCAGTGAAGTCCCCAGCAGGTGACGTAAATAGGGGACAGCGGTAACGGGGGAGAGCGGTAGCCTGCCGGAACGGATGCCCGGTCCCTTCGGAACTTGGGACGCGAACGGCATTGGTGCAAGGGCGAGTTGGGGGACTGGTCTTGTCTGGCATGGGCGGATTCGCGTACTCGGGTGGCGGCGGCGGATTCATCGGTGCGACACCGGCGGGCCGGGGGCGACAGCCGCTCCCGAGACCGTTGCGGGCGGTGCTGCTGCTGACCCGGGCACTCTTCGTGTTCGCCGTCATCGGCGGCATCGGTGTACTGACCGTGGCGTCGTCGGTCAACGAGGTCGACGGCCGGCTGTTCGGGCTGCTGTTGTACGCGGCCGTGCCCAGCGTGACCGGGTTCGTGCTGTCGCTGTACGTGCGGGCCGGCGGCGTCTGGGTCTGGCGCGGTCTCCTGGCCGTACACGTGTGGCTCGCACTCGGCGGGCTCGCGACGCTCGGCGGGGGCGGCGGGCGTGGGCTGACCCAGCTGGTGATGCCGGTCGCCGTGATCGTGGCGCTGTTCCGGGCGAGCTCACGCGACTGGTTCGAGCTCCCTCAGGAACAGCGGCTGCCCCAGCGTCCCTTCAGCATCGCTCGGATGATCAAGTGGCGCCGGGACGGCGGCCAGACGGCCCTGGAGTACCTGGGCCTCGTCCTGGTCGTCGTCGCCCTCATCGGCGGGCTGGTGGCGACCGGCATCGGTGCCGGGATCACGGGCGGCGTTCACCGCGCGATCTGCTCGCTCACCGGCAGCGCCTGCCCCGCACCCGGCACCGAGGTGGTGGCCGGTGACGACGGGGCCTCCGACGGCGGTACGGGGTCCGCGGGCGGCACGGATGCGGGCGGGTCCGTGACCTCGGGCGGCACCGGTACCGCGGGGGGTTCGGACGGTACGGAGACCGGCGGTTCCACGGCCTCCGGCGCGGACGGTGACCCCACCGGCGGCGGCAGCAGCACCGGCAGCAGCACCGGCAGTGGCAGTGGCAGCGGCAGCGGCGGGTCGGGCGGCACCAGCGGTACAGGCGGAGACACCAGCAGTACCGGCGGTCCGGACGGCTCCACCGGCTCCGGCTCCACCGGCTCCAGCAGCAACGGCGGCTCCGGGTCCGGTAGTTCCGGCAGCAATGGCGGCAGCGGCGGCGGCTCCGGCACCGGCGGCAGCACCGATTCGGCCGCTGGGTACGGCGAGGCCGACGAGGGCGGTGACGACTTCGACCCCACGGCGGGTCCCGATGCCGACTACGGCGACTACGACGGCACCCAGGGCGAGAAGAAGGACGGCGACGAGGGCTGTACGTCCGGCGTCGGCGCGTTCTTCTCCTGCGTCGGCCACCAGACCGGAGGCTTCTTCAAGGGCCTGGGCGCGGACGGCTTCTGGGGCGATGTCACCGGCACGGTCGACACGGTCTTCCATCCCGTCAAGGCCTGGAACGGCATCAAGGACTACGGCAAGAGCCTCGGGGAGAAGTGGAGCAAGGACTCCGAGGGCGCGGGCGACAAGTGGTCCAAGGGCGACTACTTCGGCGCTGCCTGGGACTGGACCAAGGCGTCCGGGTCCACCGGTCTCAAGGTCGTGGACGACATGTTCATCGGCGACGAAGTCCGCGACATGTGGAAGAACGGCAACGAGGGCCAGGCGATCGGAACCGGCCTCTGGAACGTCGGCTCCCTCTTCATCCCCGGGTACGGCGAAGCCAAGCTGATCGGCAAGTTCGGAAAGCTCGGCAAGCTGGGGAAACTCGGCAGGCTGGGAGAGGTCGCCCAGAAGGCCTCGGAAGCCGCGGCGAAGGCCAGGAAGCTGGCCGAGGCCGGCGACGTGAAGGGCGCGGAGAAGGCCGCGAAGGAGGCGCGGGAGCACGCCGACGAGGCCGGGAAGAAGGTCAAGGACAAGGGCTGCCCCGTCGGCGCCGGCCCCCTCGGACGCGAGCGGCCGGCCGCCGGCACGATGAGCGCGGCCTCCCTGGACACGCCCACCGGTCCGGGAAGCCTCCGTACCGGCCACGTCACGACGGCCACGGTCACAGCCACGGCCACGGCCGTGCGGTCGTCGTCACGCGTGGTGCCGACCGCGTTCCGTGCCGAGGGCGACTGCCAGGCGACGCCTGAGGAGGTCGAAGCCGCCAAGAAGGCGGACAAGGACGCGGACGACGCCGAGAAGGCCGCCAAACAGGCCAAGCGGGAGGCGGAGAGGAAGCGCCTGGCGAAGATGGAGAAGCCGTCCTGGTACGACAAGCTCAAGAACCCGCGCGCCGCCACCAAGGACCGCGGCGACGGGAAGTGGAAGGCGAAGAACCCCGCCACGTACGCCTATCCGCAGGAGATGGGCGCCCGCTACCAGGAACAGATCTCCGGGGTCAGGCGTGGCAAGGAGTACGAGGTCCCGCTCAACGAACTGAAGGGCAAGCCCGTCGAGTTCGACGGCTGGGACTCCGCGAAGCAGACGTTCATCGAGACGAAGTGGGGTTATCGCGGTCCGCGGTTCTACGGCGAGGCGGCCGGCGAGCTCACTTCGCTGGCCACGAAGCGCTGGGTGGACCAGGCGACCCGGCAGCTCGACGCGGCGCGGGGCAAGCCGTTGGTCTGGCATTTCGCAGATCCCGATGTGGCCAAGGCGGCCGGCAAGATGTTCAGGGACCGAGGCCTGGACATTAAGGTGATCCATACGCCAGTAGTGCCGTGAGGCCGAAGGGGTTCGCCGTGTTGGATGTGGTGGTGCACGCTATGTGGGGTGTTCGCGAGCAGAGCCCCGATCAGCTGGCGCAGCGATGGCTCGTGCTGCTCCGCGGGCTCGCGGCGATCGACGGTGACACCTGCGGTCAGTGGTACGAGGCGGTCGAGTACGACGAGACGCCGCCCGCCGTCCGGCTCACCGAGTCGGCCGTCGCCGCGTACATCGACCGGCAGAACCCCGCGTCCGACGCGGACTACATCGGGCGGGTGGCGTCGCTGAGCACCGCCGTCGTCCCCGGCCGGCCCCGGGTGTCGACGTGGATCAACGCGGGAGGTTCGGCGAACCGTGTTCCTGACAGCTTCGTCGTCAAGTTCCGTTCGCGGGAACTCGACGAGTCGGTGGACCTGGTGCGCCGCTCCGGAGAGGTGATGGCCGCGGTCGGCGCGAGCTGGGACGCCGACTGGGGCGAGGTCTACAACGACGACGAGTACGACGCCGTGGCCAACGAGTTCGGCCTCTCGGTCACCGTTCCGCGCGGTGGCCGGTCCGTGTACCTCTCGCCCGGCCGCGCGGCGCTCGCCCCCGAGGGGCTGCCGGGGACGTACACGCGCGACGCGGCCGGCGGCCTGGTCATCGACCTCACCCGTGGCGGTACGGCGGAACCCTCCGTCGCGTCGATCGTCGAGGCCAACCGCGAGCTGCGCGCCGCCGGTGCGCTCGATCCGCTCCCCGTCCCCTTCGACCGCGACAGGTTCTGACGCGGGAAGCGAGCGCCCGCCCGCACGGCTGTTCGCCCACCGCGCGGCCGGTCGGGTTCAGATGCTGCTGCCGACGCCGACCGTGGCCACGACGAGCAGGACGACCCCCAGGTAGTCCATGGCGGCGGCGCCGCCGTCGCGCCAGGAGTACGAGCCGGGGACGGGCGACTGCGTCCCTTCGTCCTCCATCAGCCGGTCGACGGCCAGACCGACGGCCGAGCCGGTCACCAGAGTGACGACCGGCAGCAGCACGCCCTCGACCCCCGCGGCCTCCCATGGACCGGTGTATCCGTAGCCGAGCACCACCAGCGGAACGGCGAGCGAGGCGAGCGGGTACAGCAGACGGGACGAGCGCTGCTCGGCGGGCAGGACCCGCGCGGCGGCGAGCACCGCCAGCGTGGTGGTGATGACGGCGGGCACGTACACCAGGGCCAGCCGCCAGGTGAACACGTCGAGCCGCCCGTCGGAGTCCAGCTGTTCGACGATCCCGCGCGAGATCAGATATCCGGCGATGAGGTGGACGAGGGCGCCGACGGTCCAGCTACGGGCCAGCGGGAGGAGTGAGCCGCTGCCACCGGGTCTGCCGCGACCGGGCCCGGGAGGAACGTGCCCCGTGCTTCCGTTTCCCCAGCCGCTGCCACCGCTCACGGTTCTCCCTCTCGCTCTCCGACGTTCACTCGCACGTCCTGTGCCTGGCATGCCCCGACCACGGGGCGCGGCACGAGCGTACGGCGGGCGAGCCCCGTTGACCTGGGCCGTTGGCCCCAAAGTCGGGCCCAAGAAAGGGGAGACGAGGGAGCCGCCGAGGCCGTGGAGCCGGTGCGTTCCCAGTGGTGTGCACGGCCGGAATGACGCGAACGGGAACAGTCCGGGCGTCCGGGACGGGGAACGGATTGGGCCGGATTGAACCGGGTTGATGGGTCCAGGGGCCCAAGACGCCGGCCCTGTCCGCTCGTTACTGTCGTGTGATGACACGGGTGGGGGAACTACGTCGTCGTGCGCTTCGGTGGTCGCGGAGGTCTGTACCGCGTACGGGTGTGCGGTTGTTGGGGTTGCGCGGCAGGCGCGGGCGCCGGGGGCGGCATGACCGGGGTCAGGGAGCGCTGGAGTACCTGGGGCTGGTCCTGGTGGTCGTGGCCGTCGTCGGCGCGTTGGTCGCGACGGGGATCGGCGCGGACCTGACGGAGAAGATCGGCGTTCAGGTCTGCCGGATCGGTGGCGGCGGGAACTGCGGCGGTGACGGCAACGCCGAGGCACAGGACGGTTCGAACCGTCCGGGCAACGGTGATCCGGCGTCGGACAGGAACGCGGACGGTTCGCCGAAGTCTCCGGCGCAGATCGAGTACGACCAGGCCGTCAAGGACCTCGACGACGCGAAGAAGGACGAGAAGTCCAACGGGGACAAGGCACTTGAGGCCGCGAAGGAACTCGCGAAGATCCTCGCCGACGAGCTGGGCATCACCGACGCGCTGGACTGCATCACCAAGGGCGACATGGGCGCCTGCACGGAGACCCTCATCAACGTCCTGCTCAGCCTGATCGGTGGCGCGGTCGGGAAACTCGGGGCGAAGTACGGGGCGCCCTGGAAGTGGAAAAAGGCCTACAAGCTCATCAAGAGCCTGAAGAAGCACGGCGGCGACCTCTACGACGGCCTCAAGGGCCTCATCAAGAGCCGCAAGAAGGTCAAGGACGCCGAAAAGGCCCTGGAGAAGGCCGGAAAGAAAGTCGACGGCGAGAAGAAGGCCCCGCCGAAGAAGGACAAGCCGGAAGAGAAGAAGCCACCGAACTGCGCCGTCAAGCACAGCTTCCTGCCGGGCACCCCGGTACTCCTGGCCGACGGACGCCGCATCGCCATCGAGGAGGTGCGGGTCGGCGACCGGGTCGAGGCCACGGACCCGTACAGCGGCCTGACCCAGGCCCGACGGATCACGCGGACCTTCACCACGCACGACGACAAGGCCTTCGTCCGGCTGACCGTGCGTACCGCCTCCGGCACGGCGCTGCTGGACGCCACGGACACCCACCCGTTCTGGCTCACCGACCGGCACCGCTGGACGGACGCGGCCGACATCGGGCCGGGCGACACGCTGCGCACGGCGGACGGCGGGACGCTGCGCGTCCTCACCGCCCGCGCGTACACCGGCCGGCACACCACGCACGACCTGTCCGTGGACGGCATCCACAGCTACTACGTCGGAGTGGGCGTCGCAAGCAGCGCCCTGGTCCACAACAACGACCCCTGCGACAACCCGGACTACGACCCCGATCCGAACTACGGGATCAAGGACGAGGTCTACGACAAGATCGACAAGAAGTACGGGCCCGATCTGGCCCGCGGCGTGGACTACCAGGCACAGGTCATCAAGACCATGCGGCAGGCGAAGCCGGGCGAGACGGCGGAGGAAGCGGCCAAGCGGATCAAGCGGGCGGAGGACCACGTCCTCCCCGGCACCAACGGGGACCCGACCAAGATGGCCGAGTACCTGGCGAAGTTCAAGAACCGGAAGTTCACCCACCACGACGCCAGGCCGCCCGACCCGAACAATCCGAGCGCCCAGGTGGACGCGCTCTGGGAGAATGGCGTGGTGATCATCAAGGACGGCACGATGATCCACGGGTACAAGATGTCGGAGGCGGCGTTCAAGGCCCGGTTCACGGCAGGAGCGAAGCGCAATTGACGCATGCTGAGTCACATTCCCCATCGGATTCCCGGTCGGATTCCCGGGCCGAGGTCCGCATCAGGCGGATCGGCGCGGACGGTCCGGACGGCGCGGACCGTCCGGACCGTCCGGGCGGGCGGTACGTGCTGGACGTGACCGAGGGGCAGTTCCACCTGCTCCGGCGGGCGGCGCTCACCCTCGCGGACGACGAGACGTCCCCCGCCGTGCGCGCGCTCGTGCTGGGTTCCGGCGACGTGTCCCTCGACGAACCGCTCCAGCTGGCGCTCTCGTACGACGACGCGGTGCCCGGTCCCCTCACCCTCACCTTCGAGCAGTTGCACGCGCTCCACGCGATCCTCACCACGCTTCCGGCCGCGACGATCTGGCCGGAGCCGGAGTTCGTGGAGCGGGTCGGCGACTTCCGGGAGACCGTGCTCCGGATGGCCGGCCGACTGCGGTGGGCGTTCGGAGAACAGCGGATGACGCAGGGGGAGCACGGGTGAGGGCGCGTCTGCGGGTCCTGCGGGCGGACGACGGGGCGGGCTGGGTGCTGAGGCCGGGATCCGACCAGCTGGCACTGCTGCGCCGCTGCACCGAGGCGTTCCGCACGGAGATGCCCGACGCTGAGCAGCGGGCCTTCGTGCTGGGGGCGGGCGGCGAGACTCTGCCGGCGCTCTTCGCGGCCGATCCGGTGGCGGCCGCCGATGCGGGCCTTCCGGTGACGGCGGACGGGCTGCGGGCCGCGCACACCCTGCTGGTCACCCTCCTCGCGCTCATCCCGTCGGAACAGGCCTTCATGGAGCGGACCGGCCACTACCGCGACCACGTGGCGATGATGGCTCTCGGTCTCCGGCGCGGATTCGCCGCACCGCCCGCGGGTCAGGGCCGGTGACCGGACCGCGGACGTGCGGCTGGTGATCGACCCGGCGGACCGGACCCACCGGGGATGGGCGCCCGGCCCGGGGCGGCCGCCGCCGAGGACCCCGGCACGGAGATAATCGGCCGTATGTCCGCAGAACCTTCCTCGCAGGCCACCCGCTCCGGGGCGGACCCGCAGCCCCCGGAGCACCGGCCGGTCCGCGGACGTGCCGCCGCCGCCCTCGCCTCTGCCGCCCCGGCGCTCGGCGCCTACGCTGCCGTGCGCGCCGTCGGGCTCGTCGTCTTCTGGGTGGCCGCGGCCGGCGCCGGGAAGGACGCCTTCCACCTGCTCGCCGAGCGCTGGGACTCCGTCTGGTACCAGCGGGTCGCCGAGAACGGCTACGGGTACACCGTGACGCTCGCCGACGGCGGCATCCACTCCGACCTGGCCTTCTTCCCGCTCCTGCCCGCGCTGGAGCGCGGCATCGCGGAGGTGACCCCGCTCGGTCTCGCGGGCGCCGGACTGCTGGTCGCGTGGGTGGCGGGTCTCCTGGCCGCCTGGGGGATCTTCGCGGTCGGCGCGCGGCTGTACGGGCGGAGGGCCGGGGTGGTGCTGGCCGCGCTGTGGGGGGTGTACCCGACGGCGTTCGTCCAGTCGATGGCGTACACCGAGACCCTGTTCACCGCGCTCGCCGCCTGGTCGCTGTACGCCGTGCTGACCCGGCGCTGGATCGTGGCCGGTGCGCTGTGCGTACTCGCCGGGCTGACCCGGCCGTCCGCCGCCGCGCTGATCGCCGCCCTCGCGATCACCGCCGCCGCCGCCCTCGTGCGCGAGTACCGGGCCGGCGCCACCGACGGCATCGTCCGCCGCAACGGCCGGATGCTGGCCGGGGTGGTCCTGGCGCCGCTGGGCTGGCTCGCCTACGTGGTCTTCGTCGCCGTGCGCGAGGGCGGCCCGTTCGCCTACTTCGACGTCCAGGCGCAGTGGGGCAACAGCATCGACGGCGGCGCGGCCCTCGCCTCGTTCATCCTCGGCCTTCCGCTGCCCGGGACGCTCGGGCTGTGCGCGGCGCTGGCCGGTCCGGGGTGGCTGGTGTACCTGTGCGTACGGCAGCGCCAGCCGCTCCCCGTACTCGTCTACGGCATCGCCGTCGTCGTCATCTCGCTGATCGGGTCCGGTTACTTCGGCTCCCGGCCCCGGCTGATGATGCCCGCGTTCCCGCTCCTGCTGCCGCCCGCCGTCGCGCTGCTGCGGCTGCGCTCCACGGCCCGCACGGCGACGGTCCTCGCGGTGCTCGCCGCGGCCTCGGCGGCGTACGGGGCATGGACGCTGCTCGGTTCCGGCCCGCCGTGAGTTGGGCCCACGGACCCACGCATCCGCGGCGCACCAGTTGTTAGCGTGCGCAGTACACAGGGGACGAGCGTCGGCGCAGCGGTCCGCCGGGCAGGAACGGGGAGAAAATGAAGGCACGTACGGCAGCCATGGCGGCCACCACAGCAGTGCTCTGCCTCGCGGCCGTCGCCTGCGGGCCCTCCGACGAACCGTCCGAGAAGGACGGCGCGGCGGCCGGCACGTCCGCGAAGCCGAGCGGTGCGGACACCCCGGACCCGGCCGCCAGTGACTCCGCCGCCCCGGACGCCGCCTCCACCCCCTCCAGCAGCGGCAAGGTCCTCAGCAAGGCAGAGCTGGCCAAGGCCGCCCTGACCACCGGTGAGGTGGCGGACTACGAGGTCACGCCGATGCAGGGCGGCGACGACACCGGCACCGAGAAGTCCGAGACCGAGGACTGCCGGCCCCTGGCCGCCGTGATCAACGGCGCCCCCGAACCCGCCGCGACCGCCACCGTCTTCCGTACCGTCATGGACAAGTCGCAAGAGGGCAAGGACGACCAGACCGTCGTCACCGAGATCCTCACCTCGCACCCCGACGGTTCGGCGCAGCAGCTCATGCGCGGGGTCCGCGACGCGGTCCAGGCCTGCGCGGGCGGATTCCGGACGTCGAGCGAGGACGGCCCCTCCTCGTACACCCAGGTCAAGCAGCTGAACCTGCCCCGGGCGGGCCAGGAGAGCATCGCCTACCAGGTGACCGGGAGCATCGAGGGGGACAAGGTGCCGCTGGTCTTCCAGCTGGTACGAACCGGGTCGACCGTCGTCACCTTCTACGTGGCCAACTTCCTCGACGCGAAGACCCCCGAGCTCCCGGCCGAACTGGTCACCGCCCAGGCCGCGAAGCTGCCCTGACCGGAGGGCGGGCCTCGGCGGGCACGTGTCTCTCGCGTACTTCCGTCGCGCACGCCCAGTGTTGCCGTCAAACGACCGGAAGCTCCACCGAGCTCTGCACGGAGCCGCCTCAGCCGGCCGGCGCGTCGTTCTGCGTGATCCCCACCCGCACGCCCGGCCGCAGCCCCCACTTCGCCATCGCGCCGGCCTCCGACTCGATCACGTGCCGGGCCCGGAGGCGGGGGAGGCCCAGCCGTCCCGGCTTCATCGTGTGGACCGCCACCACGTTCAACTTCCGGTCCAGATAGGCCACATCGATCGTGAACCGCATGCGGAAGGAGTGCACACTCCCGCACGGCGTGATCAGCAGCGCGCCGTCGATGCCGTCCTGTCCGAGCAGTCCACGGCTCCGGTGACGGTACGAGGCCGCGATCCGCAGCGGTATCCCTGTCTCCCGTTCCCCCTCTTGGTCCGTGATCGTGAGTGTCCCTGTGCCATTGCGCCATCGAGCCATGGCCATGACGGTAGCGCCACGTGATGGCCTCTGGGCCCGTAACGGCGTGCGGTGGGCCCCAGGGCCCATGACCGCTGTGTGCCCGGAGCCTAGGGTCGGTGATGTGTACGCCATCCTGATCGGGGTCGCCGCCCTCTGGGGTGCCGCGACCGGACTGCTGGTTCCGCGCGCTGCCTACCGGTTCTCCGTCGAACCCGAGGACGCGTGGCGGGACGCCTGCCCAGCCGGCCACGCCCTCACCGGGCCGGGCCGCGGCTGGCTCGGCCCCACGCGCTGTGCGACCTGCGCCGAGGCGGGGGCAGCCGTCACCGTGCACACGGCCAACGGCGCCGGGGCCACTCATCCGGGCCCGGACACCGGCACGGACGCGGACACCGGCGCGGATACGGATACGGATGCGGACGCAGACACGGGCGCCGTCGGCGCCACGCCGTCCCGGAGCGGCCCGCGCTACGCGCCCACCCTCCTCGTCCCCGTCGTCACCGCCCTCGGCTGCGCCGCCGTCGCCGCGACCACCGGGGCCCGCCCCGAGCTCGCCGTATGGCTGCTGCTCGCCCCCGTCGCCGTGCTTCTCGCAGCGATCGACCGCCGCGTCCACCGGCTGCCGGACCAGCTGACGCTGCCGGCCGCCGGGGCCGCCGCCGTCCTCCTGGGCATCGCCGTACTGCTGCCGGAACACGGCGGCTCCTGGCTGACCGCCCTGCTCGGCGGTGTCGCCCTCGGCGGGTTCTACTTCCTGCTCTTCCTCATCAACCCGAGCGGAATGGGCTTCGGCGACGTCAAGTTGGCGCTGTCGCTGGGCGTGGCCCTCGGCTGGTACGGCTGGGCCGTCGTGTTCGCCGGCGGCTTCGCCGGGTTCCTGTTCGGCGCGGTGTACGGCCTCGCGCTGATGATCACGCGCCGCGCCGGGCGCAAGACGGGCATCCCGTTCGGCCCGTTCATGATCGCCGGGGCGCTGCTGGGAATCCTCGTCGGCGGTCTGGCCGCCTGAGCCCGCCCCGCTGACCTCGCCCTATTTCGGTCGCGCGTGGCGGTGCCGGGCTGAGACCATGCCGTATGCCCGGAACACCCGAAGACATCAAAGCGGCGGAGGCGGCCCGGCGCGCCCGGTTCGACGCCCTGGTCACCGAGGCGGACGCCGTCTCCGTGGCCGGGTGGGACTTCTCCTGGCTCGACGGCCGGGCCACCGAGGAACGGCCCTCCTGGGGCTACGCCCGTGCGATGGGGGAGCGGCTGGGCCGGGCGAGCGCCGCGCTCGACATCCAGACCGGCGGGGGCGAGGTCCTCGCGTCCGCGCCGAAGCTGCCGCCGCTGACCGTCGCCACCGAGTCCTGGCCGCCGAACATCGCCCGCGCCACCGCCCTGCTGCACCCGCGCGGCGCGGCCGTCGTCGCGGACGCGGACGAGCCGCCGCTGCCGTTCGGTGACGCGGCCTTCGACCTCGTCGTCAGCCGGCATCCCGTGACCACCTGGTGGGACGAGATCGCCCGGGTCCTGGCGCCCGGCGGCACGTACTTCTCGCAGCAGGTCGGCCCCGCCAGCGTCTTCGAGCTCGTCGAGTACTTCCTCGGCCCGCAGCCACCGGAGGTACGTGGCGCACGCGATCCGGAACAGGCGCGCGCCGCCGCAGAGGCGGCCGGTCTCGAAGTCGTCGCCCTGCGGCCCGAGCGGCTGCGTACCGAGTTCTTCGACATCGGCGCCGTCGTGTACTTCCTGCGCAAGGTGATCTGGATGGTGCCGGGCTTCACCGTCGAGCGGTACCGGACACAACTCGCCGCGCTGCACCAGCAGATCGAGGACGAGGGCCCGTTCGTCGCACACACGACCCGCTTTCTGATCGAGGCGCGCAAACCGCGGCTTCTCTGAGACCGTATGCCCTTCCCGCGCCCGAAGGATGGCACTCTGGTCGCTGAGCCCACGGGGAAGGAGCAGGCCATGAGGGTCGGCAGCGACGAGGAAGCCACGCGCAGCCCGCGGCAGGGGAACTCCGAATGGCTCAGAGGCGCACGGATCGTCGGCGTCCTCGGTGTCTTCTACCGCCCCGAGGGACGGATGGGCGAGCCGGAAGCCGTTGAATTCCTGCTGTCCGACAGCCAGTCGGTGCTTCTGACGTGTGCCTCCGACGGCACCCTGCACGTCGGCGCCGGTACCTGGCCGCACCTCCCCGACTGGTGCGTGCCGGCCGCGCAGTGGGAGTTCGCCACGATGGCTCAGCTGCCGCAACCGCCCGACGGCGGCTGGACGGTGCTGAGCACCGAGGAGCGCCGGGACGAGCGGGGCGAGGTCCACGAGGCCGTCATCCGCTGCGAGGGCGGCCGCTTCGTGGTCATCGGCGGCGACACCGTGGCCATCAGGTTCACCCGGGGCCACCGGGGCGCGGCGTCCGCGACCTGACGGCGGGCGGAGGGCGGGCGCCGCGAACCCCGCCGGCGGCCGCGCGCGGCCGGAATGTGTACGTCCTGTGCATGTCTCGTGGACGCTTCCGGCGTCAAGGCGACACCCCCGGGTGTCTGTGCAGGTCCCAGGGCTCCGGAGCCCCGTATTCCGTGCTCACAACGGAGTCCCGCACATTCGGAGAGTAATTATTTGGCGGCGATGCACGCAGCATCACTTACGAAGGGTTATGGTGGAAACCCCCCCTCGGGCCGGTCCGTAACCCCCCCCCACGGACCGGCCCGTTTTTTTGTGCCCCGGCGCAGACGGGGCGCGCGGCATCCGCCGATGTGTGGTCCGTCAGGACCGTCCGGCCCAGATGTTGGTGCCCGCGGTGTCCACGGCGAAGGTGTCGATCTCCTTCAGCTCCTCTGCGGACAGAGCCGGACCGGCCAGCGCCGCGACGTTCTCCTCCAGCTGCCGCACGCTCGACGCGCCGATCAGGGCCGACGTCATACGGCTGTCGCGCAGCACCCAGTTGAGGGCCAGCTGGGCCAGCGACTGGCCGCGCCCGCGCGCGATGTCGTTCAGCCCGTTGAGCCGGCGCACCACCTCGTCGGAGAGCAGGTCCGGGTTGAGGGACTTGCCCTGGGTGGCGCGCGAACCCTCCGGGATGCCCTTCAGGTACTTGTTGGTCAGCAGCCCCTGGGCGAGCGGCACGAAGGAGATGCAGCCCATGCCGGCCGCCTCCAGCGTGTCCAGCAGGCCGTCGTCCTCGGTCCAGCGGTTGATCATCGAGTAGGACGGCTGGTGGATCAGGGCCGGCACGCCCATCTCCCTGAGCAGCCGGGCCGCCTCCGCGGTCTGCTCGGAGTTGTACGAGGACACCCCGACGTACAGCGCCTTGCCCTGCCGCACGGCGGAGGCCAGGGCCCCCATCGTCTCCTCCAGCGGGGTGTCCGGGTCGAAGCGGTGCGAGTAGAAGATGTCGACGTGGTCGAGGCCCATGCGCCCGAGGGAGGCGTCGAGCGACGACAGCAGGTACTTGCGCGAGCCCCACTCGCCGTAGGGGCCGGGGTGCATGTCGTACCCGGCCTTGGTGGAGATCACCAGCTCGTCGCGGTACGGGGCGAAGTCCTGCCGGAAGAGCTTCCCGAAATTGAGCTCGGCGGAGCCGGGCGGCGGGCCGTAGTTGTTGGCCAGGTCGAAGTGGGTCACGCCGAGGTCGAAGGCGCGGCGCAGGATGGCGCGCTGCGAGTCGAGCGCGCGGTCGTCGCCGAAGTTGTGCCAGAGGCCGAGCGAGACGGCCGGGAGCTTGAGGCCGCTGCGGCCGGTGCGCCGGTACTCCATGGAGTCGTAGCGCGTGCCCGCGGCGCGGTAATAGGAAGAGGAATCAGTCACGTTTCCCTCTTTATCACGGACTTGTGACAGGCCGGGTTGGGCCGGTGCGGCGCCTGCGCAGTAATGTGGCGGCTTCGGGACTGCCATGGCACGGCGGGGCGATCGGCCCCCTACCGGTGCGACGATCCCCAGGGGGACAGCCCCGGGCGAGGCGGCGGGCGGGCCCGCACGGAACCGAGAGGTGGACTCAGTGAACTTGCGCGACCTGGTGTACGGGCTCTACGCCCGCCGGGTGGAGGCCCGCCTCGATCACGCCCAGGTGCCCAAGCACATCGGTGTCATCCTCGACGGGAACCGGCGTTGGGCGAAGGCCTCCGGCGGCACGGCCGCCGAGGGACACCAGGCCGGTGCGGACAAGATCAAGGAGCTCCTCGGCTGGTGCAGCGAGACCGACGTCGAAGTCGTCACCCTCTGGATGCTGTCCACCGACAACTTCGACCGGCCCGAGTCGGAGCTCATCCCGCTCCTCGGCATCATCGAGAACACCGTGCGCGACCTCGTGGCGGACGGCCGCTGGCGGGTCCACCACGTCGGCACACTCGACCTGCTGCCCGCGCACACGCAGACGGTCCTCAAGGAGGCCGAGCAGGACACGGTCGGGGTCGACGGAATACTGGTCAACGTAGCCGTCGGCTACGGGGGCCGGCAGGAGATCGCGGACGCGGTGCGGTCACTGCTGCTCGACCACTCCTCCAAGGGCACCTCCTTCGAGGACCTGGCGGAGATCGTCTCGACCGACCTGATCTCCGAGCACCTCTACACCCGGGGCCAGCCCGACCCGGACCTGGTGATCCGGACCAGCGGGGAGCAGCGCCTGTCCGGCTTCATGCTCTGGCAGAGCGCGCACTCGGAGTACTACTTCTGCGAGGTCTTCTGGCCGGCCTTCCGCCGGGTCGACTTCCTGCGGGCCCTGCGTGACTACGCGGCCCGTCACCGCCGCTACGGCGGCTGACACCACACGCCCGGCGGCCCGCCCGCCCGGTCCGCCCCTGACGTACCGGGAGCGGCAGCGGAAGCCACCGTTCGGGTGGTGTTTCCCGGCCGGTGACCCCGTGGGCGGTCCGCTGTCCCACCCCGCCCACCCCGGGCGGCATGGCTTCGCGTGTTCGAGGGAATACCCCTGACAGGTCGACGTCCGGTCAGGAACCAGGCGGACGTCGTCACCAAGTGAGCGGCGTCGAGTCCGCTCGCCCGGGAGGCCCTTTGCACACGAAGGACCGTACATACAGTGCGGCTGACGTCGAGGGCCGGCGCTCGGCCCGCGCAAGGTGGCCGAAGCCCGGTCCGTCCTCTCCCTTTGGGATGCTCCGCGACGTCGTCGCACCCCAACCTCGTCCGAGGGGGTACGTCCTTCCGTGGTGACCAGCACAAAGCGCCGCATGCCCGACAGGCGCACCTATGTTCTCGACACCAGCGTCCTGCTGGCCGATCCGAACGCCATGTCCCGGTTCGACGAGCACGAAGTCGTGCTCCCGATCGTCGTGGTCACGGAACTGGAGGCCAAACGGCACCATCCGGAGCTGGGGTACTTCGCCCGGCAGGCCCTGCGCCTGCTGGACGACTTCCGGGTCCGGTACGGCCGGCTGGACGCCCCGATCCCGCTCGGGGATCTGGGCGGGACGCTGCGCGTCGAACTCAACCATTCCGATCCCGGCGTACTGCCCGCCGGCTACCGGTTGGGGGACAACGACTCACGGATTCTCGCGGTCGCGCGCAATCTCCAGGCCGAGGGGTACGACGTCACGGTCGTCTCCAAGGACCTGCCGCTGCGCATCAAGGCGTCATCGGTCGGCCTCCTGGCCGAGGAGTACCGCGCCGAACTCGCCATCACCGACTCGGGCTGGACGGGGATGGGCGAACTGCCCCTCTCCGCCGAACAGGTGGACCTGCTCTTCGGAGAGGAGACGCTGTACGTCCCCGAGGCCGCCGATCTGCCCGTGCACACCGGTCTGGTCCTCCAGTCCGAGCGCGGCAAGGCGCTCGGCCGGGTGACGGCGGAGGGCAATGTCCGGCTCGTCCGCGGTGACCGGGAGGCCTTCGGCATCCACGGCCGCAGCGCCGAGCAGCGCATCGCCCTGGATCTGCTGCTGGACCAGGACGTCGGCATCGTCTCGCTCGGCGGCCGGGCCGGCACCGGCAAATCCGCCCTGGCGCTCTGCGCCGGTCTGGAGGCGGTGCTGGAGCGGGGACAGCACAAGAAGGTGATGGTCTTCCGTCCGCTGTACGCGGTCGGCGGGCAGGATCTCGGCTATCTGCCCGGTTCCGAGGCCGAGAAGATGGGTCCCTGGGCGCAGGCCGTCTTCGACACGCTCTCGGCCGTCGCCGGGCGCGAGGTCATCGAGGAGGTCCTGGGGCGCGGGATGCTGGAGGTGCTGCCGCTCACCCACATCCGGGGACGGTCGCTCCACGACGCCTTCGTGATCGTCGACGAGGCCCAGTCGCTGGAACGGAACGTCCTGCTGACCGTGTTGTCCCGGATCGGGGCGAATTCCCGGGTGGTGCTCACGCATGACGTGGCCCAGCGGGACAACCTCCGGGTCGGCCGGTTCGACGGAGTGGTCGCCGTGGTCGAGAAGCTGAAGGGCCATCCGCTCTTCGCGCACATCACGCTCACCCGGTCCGAGCGTTCCCCCATCGCCGCGCTGGTGACCGAAATGCTGGAGGAAGGCCAGATCTGACACGGGATAGGACAGTTGGTGCCGCCCGGCGAGCCAAGGAGCTTAGCCGGGCGGCACCGTGTTGCGGTGCCATTTCCGCAATTCACATGCTCCAAACGGGGTGTGAGCTTTCACACCCAACAGAGAATTGCTTCACGGCGTCCCGTTCCGGCAGAGTCTTGCTTCCGTCAGGCCCCGCATACGGCACACCCGCACCTCCAGAGGTGCAACCCACTTCACAACTCAACAACCGCCGTCCGTATGCCGCCCGCGAGCACCACGCGGCGCTCCCTCCGGGGAGTCGCCCACCGGGCCCGTGCCTCCCGTGACCCAAGCAGTAGGGAGGCCAGCGTTCAGGGGCACGATTGCGCCCGCGAGGTCACCTAAGCGGGCGATGCTGGAAGGACACCGTGTGAGCCGGATCTCGGTCCGGGGGTTCGCCGTGGCATCTGCCACAGCGGTAACCACCGTAGGCGCCGTCGTAGGAGTTGCAGCGGGCAGTGCCCCTGCTGTCGACGACAACAACTTCGAGGCCACCGCAGCCGACACCACGCTGCTCGCCGACATCCCCGCCGGCCAGCAGGCCCAGGTTCAGACCGCTTCGCTGACGCAGCAGGCCGACGCCCAGGCGTCCGCGGCCGACGCGACGGCGAAGAAGTCCGCGGAGGAATCGGCCCGTATCCAGGCGGCCAGGGACGCCAAGACGAAGAAGCAGGCGGCCGAGGACCAGCTCGCGAAGGAGCGGCAGGAGAAGAAGGACAAAGAGGAGCGCGCCAGCCGCTCCGAGGTCCGCAGTGCCTCCTCCTTCGTCGCCAAGAGCTCGTACACCGTGGCCGAGATCCAGGCGATGGCGCGTCAGATCGTGCCGGCCGACCAGTTCCAGTGCTTCAGCAACATCGTGGACCACGAGTCGACGTGGAACTACCAGGTGAGCAACCCGTCTTCGGGTGCCTACGGCCTGGTCCAGGCGCTGCCCGGCTCGAAGATGGCGTCCGCCGGTGCCGACTGGCAGACCAACCCGGCCACGCAGATCAAGTGGGGCCTCAGCTACATGAACGGCCGCTACGGCAGCCCGTGCGGTGCCTGGTCCTTCTGGCTGGAGCACCACTCGTACTAGAACCCCGGGCGGTTCACGTCTCAACCTCCCGAAGCCCCGCACCGTCCTACGGTGCGGGGCTTCGCGCGTGTACGGTCATGCGGGACCGTTCCCGGGGGGAGCGGTGGGGAGAGCGGACGGGGGTAGAGGAACCGTTATGTCAAAACTGCCGGGATGGCTCGGACAACTGGGTGCTGAACTGACCAGGATCGGTGAGCGCCTGGAGGAACGCCGCTTCGAGGCCGATGACGAGGACGACGAGGCGGCGCACCGGGTCTCACCGGCGTCGGCCGGCACGGAGCGGGGGGACGGGCCCGCGAGGGGCGCCGCCGACCATGTGCCGCCGCCGCCCGACTACGCCCCCTCGGTCGCCGCTCGCCCCGATCCGGTCGCCGCGATCCCCTGGGGGATGCGGGTCGCCGCGGAGGCCGGCTGGCGGCTGCTCGTGCTCGCGGGCACCCTCTGGGTGCTCATGCGGGTCATCAGCGCCGTGCAGCTGGTGGTGCTGGCCTTCGTCGCCGCCCTGCTCGTCACCGCGATGCTCCAGCCGACGGTCGCCCGGCTGAGGCGGTACGGACTCCCGCGCGGACTGGCCACCGCGGTCACCGCGGTCCTGGGCTTCGTGATCATGGGCCTGGTCGGCTGGTTCGTGGTCTGGCAGGTGATGGACAACATCGACACCCTCTCCGACAAGGTGCGCACGGGTATCGAGGACCTGAAGAACTGGCTGCTGGACAGCCCGTTCCATGTCACCGACCAGCAGATCAACGACATCGCGAAGAACCTCAGCGACACCGTCGGCACCAACACCGAGGCCATAACCTCCGCCGGACTCCAGGGCGTCACGGTGATGGTGGAGCTCCTCACCGGGATGCTGCTGGCGATGTTCTCCACGCTCTTCCTGCTGTACGACGGCAAGCGCATCTGGCAGTGGGTGCTGAAGCTCGTGCCCGCCCAGGCGCGGCCGGGCGTCGCCGGCGCCGGTCCGCGCGCCTGGCGGACACTGACCGCCTACGTGCGGGGCACGGTCATAGTCGCGCTGATCGACGCGATCTTCATCGGCCTCGGGATCTACTTCCTCAATGTGCCGATGGCCGTACCGCTGGCCGTCTTCATCTTCCTCTTCGCCTTCATCCCGCTCGTCGGAGCGGTGGTCTCCGGAGCGCTGGCCGTGGTGGTCGCGCTGGTCACCGAGGGCGTGTTCACCGCGCTGATGGTGCTGGTGGTGGTCCTGGCCGTGCAGCAGATCGAGGGCCACATCCTGCAGCCGTTCATCCTGGGCCGCGCGGTGCGCGTGCACCCGCTGGCCGTGGTGCTCTCGGTCGCCGCGGGCGGCATGATCGCGGGCATCGGGGGTGCGGTCGTCGCGGTGCCGCTGGTCGCGGTCACCAATACCGTGGTCGGCTATCTGCGGTCGTACGGGCAGGAGGAGTCCCGGCGCCACTCGCCGCCCCCGCACGGCTCGACCGCACTGGACGCGGCGCCGACCACGGCGCCCGGCTCGCCGCCGGAGGACAGCGACGACGGTGGCGACAGGAAGCCGGTGGCGGACGCGCCGAAGGAACTCTGAACGGACGCGGAGAGAACAGACGCAGAAAGAAGGGCCCCGTGGACGGTCGGTCGTCCTCGGGGCCCTTCTCGTACAGGGGTACTGCGGGTGTTACTCGGCGAGAACGGCCTCGGCCTCGAGGGTCACGCCGACCGCCTGGATCACCGAGGCGATCTTTACGGCTTCCTGAATGGTCTCACGGTCCACGCCGGCCTTGCGCAGCACCTGCTCGTGGGAGTCCAGGCACTGGCCGCAGCCGTTGATCGCGGAGACGGCGAGCGACCACAGCTCGAAGTCGACCTTCTCCACGCCCGGCTTGCCGATCACGTTCATCCGCAGGCCCGCACGGAGCGTCCCGTACTCCGGGTCCGACAGCAGGTGCCGGGTCCGGTAGAAGACGTTGTTCATCGCCATGATGGCGGCGGCCGACTTCGCGGCGGTGTACGCCTCCGCGGAGAGGTTGGCCTTCGCCTCCGGCTCCAGCTCGCGCAGCACCCTCGGCGAGCGCGAGGCGATCGCGCAGGCGAGGACGGTGCCCCAGAGCTGCTGCTGCGGCAGTTCGCTGTTCCCGATGACCGAACCGAGGTTCAGCTTCAGGTCCTTGGCGAAGTCCGGAACGGCGGCCTTCAGTTCGTCGAGTGCCATAGCGGTGTCAGCTCACTCGCCCGAGAGGAGCGCGACCGGGTCCAGGGTGGTCTCGCCCTTGGTCCAGTTGCAGGGGCACAGCTCGTCGGTCTGCAGGGCGTCGAGGACCCGCAGGACCTCCTTGGGGTTACGGCCCACGGAACCGGCGGTCACCATCGTGAACTGGATCTCGTTGTTCTGGTCGACGATGAAGACGGCGCGCTGCGCGAAGCCGTCCTCGCCCTCGATGCCGAGGTCCCGCATGAGCTCGTGCTTCGAGTCGGCCAGCATCGGGAACGGCAGGTCGGTCAGGTCCGGGTGGTCCTTGCGCCAGGCGTGGTGCACGAACTCGGAGTCACCGGAGAAGCCGAGAACCTGGGCGTCACGGTCGGCGAACTCCTCGTTCAGCTTCCCGAACGCGGCGATCTCGGTGGGGCACACGAAGGTGAAGTCCTTCGGCCACGCGAAGACGATCTTCCACTGACCCTCGTAGGTCTTGTGGTTGATCTGCTCGAACTCCTTGCCGCTCTCCAGCGAAACACAAGCAGTCAGGTCGAACTCGGGGAACTTGTCACCGACAGTGAGCACGCGCTCTCCTTGCAGCGTAGGAATTCCCTTTTTGGGGGAGTTCCTGAGGGTTGGACGAGTCCCACTGTGGCACAGAGTGCATTGATCACGGAAATAGCTACACTCGGTCGTGATGATCGGAGGTGCCTATCAGTGGCGCAGATGAACCAGGGCAACCGGCCCAAACAGCCCAGCCTCTCGCAGCTGCGCGCCTTCGCGGCGGTGGCGGAACAACTGCACTTCCGGGACGCGGCGGCGGCAATCGGGATGAGTCAGCCCGCGCTCTCCGGGGCCGTGTCGGCCCTGGAGGAGGCACTCGGTGTCCAGCTCATCGAGCGTACGACGCGCAAGGTACTGCTCTCGCCGGCCGGTGAGCGGCTCGCCGTGCGGGCCCGCGCCGTGCTGGAGGCCGTCGGTGAGCTGATGGAGGAGGCCGAGGCGGTGCGGGCGCCCTTCACCGGAGTGCTCAGACTCGGCGTGATCCCGACCGTCGCCCCGTACCTGCTGCCGACCGTGCTGCGGCTCGTCCATGACCGCTACCCGGACCTCGACCTCCAGGTCCACGAGGAACAGACCTCGTCGCTGCTGGAGGGGCTCGCCGCGGGGCGGCTCGACCTGCTGCTGCTCGCGGTTCCGCTAGGGATGCCCGGGGTGACCGAACTCCCGCTCTTCGAGGAGGACTTCGTCCTGGTGATGGAGCGCAGCCACTGGCTCGGCGGCCGGGCCGACATCCCGCGCGAGGCGCTGAGGGAGCTGCCGCTGCTGCTCCTGGACGAGGGGCACTGCCTGCGCGACCAGGCCCTCGACATCTGCCGGGAGGCGGGCCGTACCGAGGGCGCGCCGGTCACCACGACCGCGGCCGGGCTCTCCACGCTGGTCCAGCTCGTCGCCGGCGGGCTCGGTGTGACGCTGTTGCCGCGCACCGCGGTGACGGTCGAGACCGCCCGCAACGAGGCGCTGACCACCGGGTACTTCGCGGATCCGGCGCCTGCCAGGCGGGTGGCGCTGGGGATACGGACGGGCGCGGCCCGGCACGAGGAGTTCGAGGAGTTCGCGGGGGCGCTGCGCGGGGCGATGGCGAAGCTGCCGGTGCGCGTGGCGACGGCCGGCCGGACCTGAGCACAGGTCCGGCCGGCCGGTCTCACTCGCTGCGCAGCCCGTCGGCGCGCATCAGGCGCCACAGCGGTGGCAGGGAGAACAGGGTGACCAGGAGGATGAGGGCGGCCCCCGCGCCCACCATCGGCAGGAACAGCCACCAGCCGGTCACCTCCTTGCCGACCATCCAGCACAGGGTGGCACCGAGGGCGAGGCCGCCCGCCACGGCCACCGCGAGCCCGATGACCACCGGGACGGCGGTCTGCCACAGCACCGACCAGCCGAGGGTGATCCGCCGGGTGCCGAAGGCGACCAGGACCGACAACAGCCGCTTGCGCTCCCGCAACTGCTCCAGCTGGGAGACCAGCATGGACGCGGCGATCAGCAGCAGCGTGGCGGTCGCGCCTACCTGCAGACCGGTCTGGATGCTCGCGTACTGCCGGTCGCGCTCGACCGAGTTGATGGTGTCCAGACGCATGCCGGGGTCGAGCCGGGCCGCTGTGTTGCGTACGTACTCGGCGGCGTCCGGGACGTCTTCGTCGATGCGGATCTGCGAGACGGTCGAGGCTCCCGGCAGGGTCTGTGCGTCGATCGCCCCCGGAGTGACCAGGATGCCCGAGCGCTCCTCGCCCATCGGGTCGGTCCGGGCCCTGACGGTCCGGGAGCCGGCAGGCAGCGTCCAGTGCAGCGACTTGCCCCGGCCGTAGCCGTCGAACTCGATCACCTTGCCCTTGCGGGCGGTCCGGTCGACCCACCCGGCCTGCCCCTTGTCGACGGGGTGGGAGACGAAGGTGTCGCCGTCCCGGCAGGACGTGATCCGGGCGAGCTCGCGCAGGGTCGCGCAGTCCCCGATGGTGAACGAGGTGGTGGGCTGGATCTCGTCTTCCTTGTACGCTCCCGGCTTGGTCGCGTACGCCTCGACCGTGCCGATCACCTGGGTGACGCCCTTGGTGGCGCGGAACTCCTTGATCGAGTGCAGGGCGGCGTCGCCCCTGACGATCTCGGACTGGGCGTAGAACTGGGCGCGGGACGGGTCCTGTCCGGTGATCCTGTTGAAGTCGTCGTTCATCGCGGCGAACAGCATCTGCAGGGCCACGGCACCGGCCACGGCGACGGTGACGCCGCTGACCGCGCGGGAGGCCGCCCCGCTGCTCAGCTGGAGCCGGCGGGTGGCCAGCTGCCAGGGGACCGGGCCGCCGCGCAGCCGGTTGACGCAGGCCTCGACCAGCCAGGGCAGGAGCAGGGCCAGCCCGACCAGGACCAGCACCGCGCCTCCGGCGACCGGGTACGGGTTGACGGGCCCGTACTCCTCGACCTTGCCGGTGAGTCCGAAGACCGCGAGCCCGGCGACCGGCAGCAGCAGCCGCCACCAGAGGCGGCGCCTGCCGCCGCGGCTGTTGCGCACGACGCCGAGCGGCTCGATCACGACGGACCGCATGGCCGCCAGGGTGACGAGCACCGCGGTGAGCGGAACGGCGAGGGCGATCAGCACGCACAGCCGGGCGTCGGGGGCCAGGTCGGACGGGAAGGCGCTGGCGTCCCAGACCTCGACGTGACCGACGAACCGGCGCGCGGTCAGGAACACGGCCACTCCGATGAGGAGCCCGAGCACCGAGCCGAAGAGCGCCTCACCGGCCGCGATCCTGCGGGTCATCCGGATGTCCGTACCGACCAGGCGCAGGGCGGCGAGCCGGCGGTCACGGCGGTCGCCTCCGAAGCGCACTGCGGTGGCGATGAAGATGGCCACGGGGGCCAGCAGCACCACACAGATCATGATGACCAGCACGATGAGCATCGGCGGCAGCGGATCGGACGGTCCGGGGGCGCCGTATCCGGCGATCCGGCGGCCGCCCGACGCGCTGGTCAGGGTGTCGCTGCCGGCGTAGAACCAGAGCTCGCCGGGCGAGCGCAGCCCCGCCTCCGTGATCGTGGCGGTCACCTTGTACGGCAGCCGCTCCTTGAGCAGCGCGTTCTCCGGGGCGTCGAGGAGTTTCCCGAGCGCGGGGGAGACCGCCATCTCGCCGGGGGCGGGGAAGTCGGAGATGCCCGGGGGGACGACCGGATGGCCGCCGTCCGCGCGCATGAGGAAACCCATGATGGAGCGGTCGCGGAACTCGGTGCTCGCTTGTATCCGCAGGACCGTGCTGTCCGACTTCTTCGCCGAGGCGTCGGGGGAGCCGGAGACCTTGGTCACGGAGCGGGCCTGGTCCCGGGCGGACCGTTCGTCGAGCATGTGCGGCACGGAAGCCGCGGTGAGCAGCAGCGCCACGCCGAGTCCCACGCCGACGGCGGTGAGCAGCGTGCGGGTCCAGCCCTCGCGGCCGCCGCCGGCGGCGAACCGGATGCCGAGCGCGAGATCGCGCAGCCACGGAACGGTGCGGGAGGGGGGTCCCGGAGGAGGCGCCGGCGCGGCCGGGGGCCTCCTCTCGTCGAGCAGTGTCATGCGGCGTGCTCCAGGTCGCGGGCCCGGCCGTCGCGGACGGTGACATCGCGGTCGGAGTAGGCGGCGACCCGGGCCTCGTGGGTCACCAGGACCACGGCGACGTTGGCGGACCTGGCCGTCTCGGTGAGCAGCTGCATGACGCGCTCGCCGTTGAGGGAGTCCAGGGCGCCGGTCGGCTCGTCCGCGAAGATCACCTTCGGGGAGGCGGCCAGTGCGCGGGCCACGGCGACGCGCTGGCCCTGGCCGCCGGACACCTCGCCGGGGCGCTTGGCACCGAGGTCCTCGACCTCCAGGCGCTCCATCCACTCCAGGGCGGTGCGCTCGGCGGCCTTGCGCCGGGTGCCGTTCAGCCGGAGCGGCAGGGCCACGTTCTCCACGCAGGTCAGCTCGGGGACGAGCTGGCCGAACTGGAAGACGAAGCCGAACTCGCTGCGGCGCAGGGCGCTGCGCTCGGCGTCGGACATCGCGGACAGCTCGCGGCCGGCGTAGGTGATGGTGCCTGAGTCGGGGGTGATGATCCCGGCGAGGCAGTGCAGCAGGGTGGACTTGCCGGAGCCGGAGGGGCCCATCACGGCGACGACCTCGCCGGGGTGGACGGAGAACGAGGCGCCGTCGAGCGCGGTGGTCGACCCGTAGGTCTTGTACAGGTCGTGGGCGGTGAGCAGGGAGCCGGCGGGGGTCACGGGGTCACCACCTCGGCGAGCTTGTCGAGCCGTGCGGCGGTCAGTTCCAGCCAGCGCAGATCCGCTTCGAGGTGGAACAGCGCGTGGTCGCAGATCAGCTGGTCGGCGAGGTCGCCCCGGCGCTTGCGGTCGGTCAGGATACGCATCAGGCGCAGGTGCTCGGAGCGCTGGGCGTCCAGCACGGCGGAGGCGCTGCGGCCGGTGAGCATGGCCAGGACGACCTTGGTGTACAGGGTCGACTGGAGGTACGGCTCCGGCTTCTCGGGCTGCGCCAGCCAGGCGGTGACATCGGTGATGCCGGCGTCGGTGATGGCGTAGCGCTTGCGCTCGGGACCGCCGCCGGTCTCCACACCGTCGACCTCGACGAGGCCGTTCTTGAGGAGCCGGGACATGGTCGAGTAGACCTGTCCGTAGTGCAGCGGGCGGTCGTGACCGAACTTCTCGTCGAAGGTCCGCTTCAGGTCGTAACCGTGGCAGGGACCGGACTCAAGGAGTCCGAGCAGGGTGTGGCCGATAGACATGCGGAGCACTGTACACGGCGTGTATACCTGGTGTGTATACCGGCTGTGCCGTGATCGGCGGGCCCGGCCCCGCGACCGGGGGCCGGAGTCATTCCGGCCCGGGAGCCTTCGGCGGCCTTCCCCGGCGCGGGATCGGCGCCGCCCCGCCCGGCAGCCGGCCCGCCTCCGCGAGCGCCCGCCGCAGCAGGAACTCGATCTGCGCGTTCGCGCTGCGCAGCTCGTCCGACGCCCAGCGCGCCAGCGCATCGTGTACCGCGGGGTCCAGCCGCAGCAGCATCTGCTTGCGCTGCTGCGGCCGGCGCCGCGGTGATTCCTCGGTCACTGGTAGAGCGTGCCCGTGTTGAGGACCGGCTGCACCGCGCGGTCACCGCACAGGACCACCATCAGGTTGCTCACCATGGTCGCCTTCCGTTCCGCGTCGAGCTCGACGATGTCCTGCTCGGCGATCCGGGTGAGCGCCATCTCGACCATGCCGACGGCACCTTCCACGATCTGCTGCCGCGCCGCGACCACGGCGCCGGCCTGCTGGCGCTGGAGCATCGCGGAGGCGATCTCGGGGGCGTACGCGAGATGGCTGAAGCGCGACTCGATGATCCGCACGCCCGCGGCCTGCACCCGTGCCGTCAGTTCCACGGCCAGCTTCTCGGTGATCTCCTCCGCGTTGCCCCGCAGCGAGAGGCCGCCCTCGTCGTGGGCGTCGTACGGGTACTCGATCGCGATGTGCCGGACGGCCGCCTCGGTCTGGGTGGCGACGAACTCCAGGAAGTCGTCGACCTCGAACAGGGCCTGTGCGGTGTCCTCGACCTTCCAGACGACGATCGCGGCCAGCTCGATCGGGTTGCCGTAGGCGTCGTTGACCTTGAGGACCGCGGTCTCGTGGTTGCGGACCCGGGTGGAGATCTTGCGGCTGGAGGTCAGTGGGTTGATCCAGCGCAGACCGTCGGAGCGGATCGTGCCCACGTAGCGGCCGAAGAGCTGGATGACCCGGGCCTCACCCGGTGCGACCATCTTCACACCGCCCATGCAGAAGAACGAGGCGATGGCGAGCAGCACCCCGAGGATGCAGACCGGGATGCCGACGCCGTTGTTCCCGTTCGACCCGACGACGCCGCCGACGATGGCGAGACCGACGCCGGCGATCATCCCGATCACCGTCAGCAGCAGCCCGAGGCCACCCGCGATGCTGTGCGCCGTCGTCTCGCGGACCTGCGGTTCCGGCATCTGCGGCGCGTCCGGCGTGAGGTCGGGCGACGGTGCGGTGGGCGTGGCCGGAACCTGTGGATCAGTCATGGAATCCCCCGTTTGCGCGGGCTAGCTCAGCGCTAGCAATGTGATTACACATTAACTGATGCGGCAACCTTGCGCACCCCTCGTGAGTCGGTTCCCTTGAAGGCGGGTGCTGATTGTCACGTCCGGAAAAGGGTGGATCGTTGGCTTTCTGTCCTTGCCAACGGTGTTAGCTGGCAGGTCCGAGCTGATCCGGTCGAGCAGAGAAACGGGAGCAACACAGCAATGGGTCGAGCGGATGCGCGACGAGCCCAGCGGCACGGGTCGCGGCGGGCCGTGAAGAGCGGCGGCATACGCAGACTCTTCACCTGGCGAAAACTACTGGGCACGGCCCTCGGGATCTGCCTGCTGGGCATGGGCGCGTTCGCCGTGCTCTACATGGTCGTGCAGGTGCCGGCGGGCAACGCACAGGCCAAGCTCCAGGCCAACGTCTACAAGTACTCCGACGGCACGCTGCTGGCCCGGACCGGCGAGGTCAACCGCGAGATCGTGAGCCTCGCCGAGGTCCCCAAGGACGTTCAGCGGACCTTTGTCGCCGCCGAGAACAAGTCCTTCTACGACGACCACGGCGTCGACTTCAAGGGCACCGCCCGCGGCCTGATCAACACCGTTTCCGGCAAGGGCAAGCAGGGTGGCTCGACCATCACCCAGCAGTACGTCAAGAACTACTACCTCGACGCGGACCAGACGGTCACCCGCAAGCTCAAAGAGCTGGTCATCTCGCTGAAGGTCGACCGCAACAGGAGCAAGTCCGAGATCCTCGCCGGGTACATCAACACCAGCTACTACGGCCGCGGCGCCTACGGGATCCAGGCCGCGGCACAGGCGTACTACGGCAAGGACGCCAAGCAGCTGAACGTCCCCGAGGGCGCTTACCTCGCAGCCCTGCTCCAGGCCCCGAGCCAGTACGACTGGGCCGTCGCCACCCCGACGGGCAAGACGCTCGTCAAGGAGCGCTGGAACTACGTACTGAACAACATGGTCGACGAGCACTGGCTGGACGCCGGGGCGCGCCAGGAGATGAAGTTCGAGATCCCGAAGACCCCGAAGCCGGCGGAGGGGCTCTCCGGCCAGAAGGGCTACATCGTCAACGCGGCCCGCGCGGCGGTGCAGAAGCAGGAGAACATCACCGACGCGCAGTTCGACGCCGGCGGCTGGACGATCACCGTCAACATCGACCGGAAGAAGCAGCAGGAGCTGGAGAAGTCGGTCAAGACCAAGCTGACCGACAAGCTGGACACCAAGGGGCGCAAGCTCGACCAGGACGTCCAGGCCGGTGCGGCCTCGGTCAACCCGAAGACCGGCGCCGTCGTCGCCCTGTACGGCGGACGCGGCCTGACCGAGCACTGGACGTCGAACGCCACCCGGCGCGACTACCAGCCCGCCTCCACCTTCAAGCCGATCATCCTCGCGGCCGCGCTCGACCAGGAGTCGCAGACCCAGGACGACCAGCGGATCACCGCCAACACCCGCTACGACGGCACCAGCAAGCGCCCGGTCAAGGGCAGCGAAACCGCCTTCGCGCCGGAGAACGAGGACGACCGCGACTACGGCCAGGTCACCGTCCAGACCGCGATGAACAAGTCCATCAACTCCGTCTTCGCGCAGATGGGCGTGGACGTCGGCATGGACCGCGTGATGCAGACCGCGGGCAAGCTGGGCATGGACGTGAAGGGGCTCGAGGCGGTGCCGGCGCAGACACTCGGCTCCATGGGCGCGAGCCCGATGGAGATGGCCGGGATCTACGCGACCCTCGACAACCACGGCAAGAAGGTCACCCCGCAGATCCTGAAGTCCGCCCAGAAGCAGGGATCCTCGCCGATCGAGGTGCCCGACGCGATCGGCGACCAGGTGATCACGCGCCAGGCCGCGGACTCCGTGACCTCCGTGCTGACCGGTGTGGTCGACGACGGGACGGCCCACCAGGCGGTGCGCAGCGCCGAGGGACTGGCCGACCAGCAGATCGCGGGCAAGACCGGCACCTCGGACGACAACAAGTCGGCCTGGTTCACCGGCTACACCCCGAACCTCGTCACCTCGGTGGGCCTCTTCGGTGAGGCCGCCTTCGATCGCACCAATGACGACGGCAAGAAGGTGCACAAGTCCGACCAGGTGCCCCTGAAGGGCGCCGGAGGCGGGGGCAGGGTCAACGGCGGTGGCTTCCCGGCCGAGGTCTGGGCGGACTTCACCGCTCAGGCGATGGGCAATCCGGGCAAGTTCCACCTCGACACCGACATGGGCGCGGCGGTCACCCCGCCACCGGACACCAACCCGCCGAGCCCGTCGACCTCGCCCACCGACGAGGCCTCGCCCTCGGACAAGCCGCCCAGCCCGTCCGCGTCGTCCGATCCGCCGAAGGAGTCCGATCCCCCGTCGACTCCGCCGCCGGCCACCCCGTCGGGTGACCCGTCGAGCGACCCGCCCCCGGATCCGTCGACCGATCCGGGTCCCACCGACACGGCCGAACCCCCGCTGACCCCGGGGGACAACCGGCCGAACAGTGAGAACAGCGTGCCGCGCTGACCAGCGGAACGCCGGAACGGGCGGTGTACGGGGAGAACTCCTCGTACACCGCCCGTTCCGGCGTTCCGGCGGCCGGGATCAGCCGCCGTTGACCTTCTTCGCGACCCGGTCGCCGAGGGCCTTGTCCACGTTGCGCCAGTACTGCAGCGCCCGGTCCAGGACCGGGCGGCTCACACCGTCCAGGAGATGGCCGGAAATGTTCGACACCAGCCGCTCGCGCGCCGCGTCGTCGAGGACGGTGCGCACCATGGTGCCCGCCTGGCCCCAGTCGTCGTCGTCCCGGCGCAGCGTGTACGCCTCGTGCACCATCTCGCCCGCCGTCGCCCAGCCGGCCGGCTCGCCGAAGCGGTCGGTGTCCGCCGCCGGACCGCCGTACGAGTTCGGGGCGTAGACCGCGCCCGTGCGCGACGGCTCGTACCGCATCGCGCCGTCCTTCGCGTACGAGTTGCGCGAGAAGCGCGGCCGGTTCGGCGGGAGCTGCGCGTAGTTCGCGCCGATCCGGTACCGGTGGGTGTCCGGGTACGAGAAGAGCCGGCCCAGCAGCATCTTGTCGGGCGACGGACCGATGCCGGGCACCAGGTTCGACGGCTCGAAGGACGCCTGCTCGATGTGGACGAAGAAGTCCTCGGGGTTCTCGTTCAGCGTCATCCGGCCGACCTCGGTCAGCGGGTAGTCGCCGTGCGGCCACACCTTGGTCAGGTCGAACGGGTTGAACCGGTAGTCCGGGGCGTCGTCGAACGGCATGATCTGGACCGAGAGCGTCCAGCTCGGGTGGTCGCCGCGCTTGATCGAGTCGAACAGGTCCCTGCGGTGCACGTCACCGTCGGTTCCGGCCATCGCGTCGGCGTCGTCCTGGGTGTAGAACTCGATGCCCTGGTCGGTCTTGAAGTGGTACTTGACCCAGAACCGCTCGCCGCCCGCGTTCACCCACATGTAGGTGTGCGAGCTGAAGCCGTCCATGTTGCGGTACGTCTTCGGGATGCCCCGGTCGCCCATCAGCCACGTCACCTGGTGCGCGGTCTCGGGGGAGAGGGTCCAGAAGTCCCACTGCATGTCGTGGTCGCGCACCGCGCTGTCGGGGCGGCGCTTCTGCGAGCGGATGAAGTCCTGGAACTTCATCGGGTCCCGTACGAAGAAGACCGGCGTGTTGTTGCCGACCATGTCGTAGTTGCCGTGCTCGGTGTAGAACTTCAGCGCGAAACCGCGGGGGTCGCGCCAGGTGTCGGGGGAGCCCTGTTCGCCGGCGACCGTGGAGAAGCGGGCGAGCATGGCGGTCTGCTTGCCCGGCTGGAAGAGGTCGGCCTTGGTGAACTGGCTGACGTCGTTGGTCACCTGGAAGACGCCGTACGCGCCGGACCCCTTGGCGTGGACCACGCGCTCGGGGACCCGTTCACGGTTGAACTGGGCCATCTTCTCGATGAGGTAGTGATCCTGGAGCAGGATCGGGCCGTCCGTCCCGACGGTGAGCGAGTGTTCGTCGCTCTCCACCGGGATTCCGGCGTTGTTCGTGGTGTAAGGGGCGTTCTTGGTCCTGGGTTCCTCGGCCACGAGCGTCCTCCCGTCGGTGAGGGTATCGGTCAGGTCGCGTCGTACACGACTGAAGTCAATCCCGCCGACAGGAGGTCGGCAACATTTGGATACCGTCCGTGACGGTCCCCCTGTGGGGCCCGGCTACTGCCCCCGGGTCGGCATCTCGAACCAGACGACCTTGCCCGTCGACAGGCGCGTCGCACCCCACCGCCGGGCCAGCCGGTTCACCAGGAACAGCCCGCGGCCGCCCTCGTCCATGTCCCGGGCGCGGCGCTGGCGGGGCAGCTGCGGGGAGTCGTCGCCGACCTCGCAGCGCAGGATGTCGGTCCGCAGCAGCCGCAGCGTCACCGGCCGCTCCGCGTACCGCACGGCGTTGGTCACCACCTCGCTGACCAGCAGCTCCACCGAGTCCGACATGTCGTCCAGCCCCCATCGGCTGAGGGCGCGGCGGGCCAGCCTGCGGGCCCGGCCCGGGGCGGAGTCCTCCGGTTCCAGGAACCAGTACGCGACGTCGCTCGGCGCGATCCCGTCGAAGCGGGCGGCGAGGAGCGCGATGTCGTCGTCCCGGTCGCCGGGGCCCAGCATGTCCAGCACGTCGTCGCAGAGGGCCTCCAGCGGCGGCGAGTGGTCGGGGCCGGTCAGCCGGGCGGTGGTGGCGAGCCGCTCGCGCAACTGCTCGATGCCGGTCCAGACGTCCCGCAGCCGCGACTCCACCAGGCCGTCGGTGTACAGGAGCAGGGTGGCGCCCGCGGGCGCGTCCAGCTCGACGGCCTCGAAGTCCACTCCGCCGACGCCGATCGGGGCGCCGGGCGGTACCCGCAGCACCTCGGCGCGGCCGCCGAGGTGGAGCAGCACGGGCGGCGGGTGGCCCGCGTTGGCGATGGTGATGCGGTGCGCGACGGGGTCGTACACCGCGTACAGGCAGGTCGCCATGCGGTCGCTGCCGAGCCGCTGCGCCTGCTCGTCCAGGTGGTGCAGCACCTCCTGCGGCGGCAGGTCGAGCCCGGCCAGGGTCTGGGCGGTGGTGCGGAGCTGGCCCATGATCGCGGCGGAGGTCATGGAGTGGCCCATGACGTCGCCCACGACCAGGGCGACCCGGCTGCCGGGCAGCGGGATCGCGTCGTACCAGTCGCCGCCGACCCGGGCCGTCTCCGCGGCGGGGAGGTAGCGGGAGGCGAGCCGGACCCCGGTGGGCTGGGGCAGCGAGTCGGGCAGCATGGTGCGCTGGAGCTCGTCGGCGATGTAGGCCTCGCGCCCGTAGAGCACCGCCTTGTCGATGCCGAGCGCGGTGTGCGTCGCCAGCTGGGCCGCGACCAGCAGGTCGTTGGCCTCGAACGGCGGGCGCTCGGTCCCGCGCAGGAAGACGGCCGCGCCGATCACCCGGCGCCGGCCGCGCAGCGGGGCCAGGATCGCCCGGTGCCCGGACGGCACCGTACGGCCGGCGCCGAGCAGCTCGGGCAGGGCGGCACGGGCCGCGGCGGAGTCACCGAAGACGGGCCGCACCCCGCGCAGCACCTCGGCCAGCGCACCGCCGGGGCTGACCTCGCACAGTTCGGCGGCGGGCGTCAGATCGGTCTGCGGGTCGATGGCGGCCGGCCTGAGCCGCTCGCTCTCCGACATGCCCTCGGTGATCTCGTCGCTCAGCCGCAGCCGGTCGGAGCGGCGCAGCCGCAGCACGAACGGGCTGACGGGACGCTCGTCGCCGACCGGCAGCGGGTCGCGGAGGTAGACCAGTATGGCGTCGGAGAACGTCGGCACGCTGGCCCGGCACAGGCCCAGGACGATCTCGTCGAGATCTATGCCGCGGGCGATCCGGCGGGTCGCGGCACCCACGAAGCGGAGCCGGTCGCCCTCGCGGCGGGCCGCCGCCTGTGGGTCGGGGCCTGCCGCGGGGCCGGGCCCGGCAGCGGCCGGACCGGGGCCCTTGGCCGGGGTCGGGATCGCTTTGGCGGCAGCGGCGGGCGCCGACGCGGCGTCCCGCTGCCGCGGCCGGGTGCGTTCCTGCGAGCGGGCGGCGAGAGGCTGCCGGCCTTCGTGGGAGGTGGGGTGCTCCGTCACGCTTGGGGTTCCGTCCGTCCGGGCCGGTTGTATGAGGCAATCACCTTGTGGGGCGCTACTGTGCCCCGGCATGAGCGGCAATAACAACGGCTGACATCGCATGCCCCGGAACAGCGGGCCGAAACCGGACGTCCGTGAACGGGAGCGGTGACAACGTTTTCTACGTCGGGGCGTCGAGCGGTGAGCACGTCTCCACCCCCTCGTAGTGGCTCATGCGATTCGGGCAACTCGTGCGACTCATACGACTGATGCGGGTCATGAAGCGTGCGACCAGTGCGATGACTTGATGATTTACGGTCAGCTCGTGTGCGGCGCCCGCCGGTTGGGGCGGATCGGCCGTCCTCGGGACGATCCTACGTTTGTCCCCACGGGGTGCATCAAGGGTCTCACGACGGCATGGCGGAGGGGGTGCGGTCCCAGTCATCCGGAAGCCGGTCCCAGTCGTCCGGAAGTGCCGGTACCCGCCAGTGCGGATCGGGCCGCCAGTTCTCCCAGCCGTCCCGGAACGGCGCCCCCCAGTCGCGGATCACCCCGACCGCGGCGCGGCCCGCCTCCCGCACCCGGCGCGCGGTCTCGGGGGTCATCAGGCCGACCCGCTGGGCCTGGGCGAACTCGTCCTCGTCGCGCCAGAGCCAGCTGCGGTCCGGGTAGACGGAGATGTCGAGGAAGTGGTCCTCTGAGTCGATGCCGCCGGCCCAACGGGTACGCGGCTCCTCCAGGTTCACGTACCAGCTGCGGAACTGCCAGCCGCTCTCCCAGAACAGCCAGACCGACCACGGCTCGCCCGGCCGGGCCAGCTTCAGCACCCCGTTGCCCAGCCAGGGCGAGCGGGCGGTGGTGCGCGGCGAGGTGTACCGGGTGGCGAGCGGCTCCGCGTGCACCTCGGTGCCGTCCGCCAGCACCGGCTTCACGCACTCGGTGCCGGGCGCCACCCAGACGGCGAGCAGGTCCTCGGTGTCCTGGGCGACGGTCACGGGGCGGCAGATGTGCACCGGGTTCGGCGTCCGGCCGGGCGCGGGACCGTGCCGCAGCGGTCCGTTGCCGCGGTAGCGCCACAGGATCTGATCACCCGGCGCCCAGCGCTCGGTCTCTCCGGTACCTGTCATGGAGGGATCTTACGACCTGGTCCACGGCGACCAGCGGGTTCCCGACGCCCCGGGACCCGGCCTCCGGCCCTGTCGTCGGTCAACGACGCCCCGCGTCACGGACGGGTCATCCGCAGCACGTCCAGTGCCTCGTCGAGCTGCTCCACGGTGAGGTCCCCGCGCTCGACGTAGCCGGAGGCCAGCACCACCTCGCGGATCGTCAGGCGCTCCGCGAGGGACTTCTTGACGACCTTCGCCGCCTCCTCGTACCCGATGTACTTGTTCAGCGGGGTGACGACGGACGGGGAGGACTCCGCGTACTCCCTGGCCCGCTCCACGTTCGCGGTGATCCCGTCGACCGTGCGGTCCGCGAGCAGCCGGGAGGCGTTGGCGAGCAGCCGCACCGACTCCAGCAGGTTCTTCGCGATGACCGGGAGCATCACGTTCAGCTCGAAGTTGCCGGCGGCCCCCGCCACGGCGACCGTCGCGTCGTTCCCCATCACCTGGGCGGCGACCATCAGCACGGCCTCTGGAATGACCGGATTCACCTTCCCCGGCATGATCGACGAGCCCGGCTGGAGGTCGGGGAGGCTGATCTCGGCCAGTCCGGTGCGCGGCCCCGAGGCCATCCAGCGCAGGTCGTTGGAGATCTTGGTGAGCGAGACCGCGACGGTACGGAGCTGGCCGGAGGTCTCCACGAGACCGTCCCGCGCGCCCTGTGCCTCGAAGTGGTCCCGGGCCTCGGTGAGCGGCAGCCCGGTGACGCGGGCGACCTCGGCGATCACGGCGGCCGAGAAGCCGGGCGGGGTGTTGATGCCGGTGCCGACGGCCGTGCCGCCCAGCGGCAGCTCGGCGAGCCGGGGGAGCGAGGCGTGCAGCCGCTCGACGCCGTAGCGGATCTGCGCGGCGTACCCGCCGAACTCTTGGCCCAGGGTCACCGGGGTGGCGTCCATCAGGTGGGTGCGCCCCGACTTCACGACCGCCGCGAACTCGACGGACTTGCGCTCCAGGGCGGCCGCGAGGTGGTCCAGGGCGGGGATCAGCTCGCCGGTCACCGCGCCCGTCGCGGCGATGTGGATGGAGGACGGGAAGACGTCGTTGGAGGACTGCGAGGCGTTGACGTGGTCGTTGGGGTGGACCTCGCGGCCGAGGCGTTCGGTGGCGAGGGTGGCCACCACCTCGTTGGTGTTCATGTTCGACGAGGTCCCGGAGCCGGTCTGGAAGACGTCGATCGGGAAGTGCGCGTCCCAGCGCCCCTCCGCGACCTCGGCCGCGGCGTCCTGGATGGCCTGCGCGATCTCCGGGTCGATCACCTCCAGCTCGGCGTTCACCTTGGCGGCGGCGGCCTTGATGCGGGCCAGGGCCTCGATGTGGGCCCGCTCCAGGCGCTGTCCGGAGATCGGGAAGTTCTCCACGGCCCGCTGGGTCTGGGCCCGCCACCTGGCGTCCGCGGGGACCCGCACCTCGCCCATCGAGTCGTGCTCGACGCGGTACTTCCCGTCGGTCGCTGTGCCGTCGTCCCGGCCCTGTACGTCGTTCATGCGCGTTCAACCTCCGCTGGACCTGAAAAAAAGATGAGCACTTGTCTTGTTCTATGTATTCCCAAGTCGCCTACCGACCAGTAAATACCGTGGGTAACAACAATCTCGGGAGGCGCAATGAGGCGCACAGGGTTCAGACTCCGATGTACCGTCGCGGCCGTCGCCGCCACGGCGGCGGCACTGGGCGGGATGACCGCGGCCGCCGGACCGGCGGGCGCGGCACAGTCCGGTACCACCGCTACCTCATCCACCGCACTGTCGCCGGAACTGGAGGCCATCCGCGCCACCGAGGCCACCCGGCTGTACGGCGACCCGGCCGAGCGCCCGCTCGCCGACCGCAAGACCGGGCTGATCTCGCTCGGCGACAGCGAGATCTCGGGCGAGGGCGTCGGCACGTACGAGGCGGGCACCAACGGCCCCGACAACTGGTGCCACCGCTCGCCCGACTCCGCCATCCACCGCACGGGTATCCCGGCCGACGTCACGTACAACGTCTCCTGCTCCGGCGCGTACACCGGAAACATCGTCATCGGCGGTTCGAAGCAGTACGCCGACGAACTGGTGCAGAGCGACAACCTCGCCATCAAGGCGCGCAACACCCGCATCAAGATGATCGTGCTGGTGGCGGGTGCCAATGACGACCTCCAGTTCGGCCCGGTCATGACGGACTGCGTCGAGCGCTGGATCCTCCTCCAGGGCACGTGCGAGCCGAAGTACAACGGCGGCTGGCAGGCCCGCGTCGACGCGCTCGTCCCCAAGGTCGAGAAGACCGTCGGCGATCTGCGGACCGTCATGTCGAACGCGGGATACGCCAACGGCGACTACAAGCTCGTCGTCATGGGCTACCCGAGCCCGATCGGCCCGGACTTCTACGACAACCCGAACTTCCCCGGCAAGCTTCCCGGCGGCTGCGCCGGATACGACTCCGACGCCGCCTGGGGCCGCAACACCGCCGTTCCCGCCTTCGAACGCGGGATGCGCAAGGCCGCCGCCGACACCGGAGCCGTCTACCTCGACAACTCCCGGCTCTTCCACGGCCACGAGGTGTGCAGCGAGTCCACCTGGGCCCGCGGCCTCTTCATCGACCTCTCGCACTTCCCGCCGGACTCCAACTCCGTCCGGCAGTCCTTCCACCCGAACCGCGCGGGCCACGGCGCCTTCGCCTCCTGCCTGACCCAGATCTACAACTCGGGCCTGCGCGAGGCGAGCTGCGCCGACCCGGCGAGCACCGGCACGCCCGTGCTGCAGACCGCCGCCTGGGACGACGTCTTCAAGCCGCTGCGCAACGAGGCCACCAGCAGCTGTCTGGACGCCCCGGCCTCGGTCACCCGCAACAACACCGGAGTGACCGGCTGGGACTGCCACGGTGGCCGCAACCAGGGCTGGTGGTACGACTCCGGCACGAAGACCGTCCGTACGGCACTGAGCCACGACCGCTGCCTGGACGTACCGGGAGCCGACTACAAGGCGGGCGCCGCCCTCGTCCTCTACAACTGCTCGGGCGCGGCCAACCAGAAGTTCGTCCGGCAGTCGGGCACCCTGGGCCCGGCCGCCTCCACCGGGCTGTGCGCGACCCTGGCGGGCGCCCACGACCCGCTGAGGCTCCAGCCCTGCAACGGGAGCGCGAGCCAGCGCTTCGCCTAGCGGGCCCCTTGAGGATCGAGCGCGGAAGTACGGGGAGGGGCGTACGCGGTCCCTCCCCGCACCCCCGGTCAGCCGGACGTCACGAACGCGCCCAGGATCGCCGCCAGGTGACCCGGGTCGGCCGCGCCGCACAGCTCGCGCGCCGAGTGCATCGACAGCCCCGGAACTCCCACGTCCACGGTCGGGACACCCAGCCGGGCCGCGGTGAGCGGGCCGATCGAGGTACCGCACGGCATCGCGTTGTTGGAGACGAACGGCTGCCACGGGGCGCCCGCCCGCTCGCAGGCCGACGCGAACACCGCGATGCCGGTCGAGTCGGTGGCGTAGCGCTGGTTGACGTTGACCTTGACCGTCGGGCCGCTGTTGGGCAGCGGGCGGTGGTCGGGGTCGTGCCGTTCCGTGTAGTTCGGGTGCACCGCGTGCGCCATGTCGGCCGATACGCAGAAGGCGCCGGCCAGCGCCCGCGACCAGTCCTCCGGGCTTCCGCCGCGGGCCGTCACCGAACGGCTCAGGACGCGCTCCAGCAGCGGGCTCTGCGCCCCCGTGTCGGAGCCGCTGCCGACCTCCTCGTGGTCGAAGGCCGCCAGGACCGGGATGTACGCGGGCGCCTCGGCCGCCGTCGCCGCAGCGGCCAGTGCCGTGACACCGGCGTGCACCGACACCAGGTTGTCCAGCCGGGAGGAGACCACGAACTCCTGCTCCGCGCCCAGGTATCCGGGCGCCTGGATGTCGTGGAGCATCAGGTCCCAGCCCAGCACCTCGTCCGGATCGGCCTCCGCGGCCGCCGCGACCCGGCGCAGCAGCGCCCCCTCCTCGGCGTCGCCGAGCGACCACACCGGGGCAATGTGGCGCTGCCGGTCCAGGGCCAGGCCGTCGTTGACGGACCGGTCCAGGTGGATGGCCAGCTGGGGCACCCGCAGCAGCGGTTCGTCGATCTGGACGAGCCGGGAGTCGGTCGTGCCGCCGGGGCCCCGGAGGGCGAGGCGGCCGGAGATGCCCAGGTCGCGGTCGAGCCAGGTGTTGAGCGGGACCCCGCCGTAGATCTCCACCGCGATCTGCCGCCAGCCCGCGGACCCGGTGTCGGGGGTGGGCTTGATCCGCAGGTTCGGCGAGTCGGTGTGGGTGCCGATGATCCGGAAGGGCGTGTGGGCGGTAGTGCCCTCGGGGGCGTACCAGGCGATCAGCGCGCCGCCGCGGACGACGAAGCTGCCGCCCGTGGTGCCCGTCCAGTCGTCCGTACCCCGCAGTTCACGGAAGCCTGCCTTCTCCAGCCGCTGGGCGGCGCTCGCGGCGGCGTGGTAGGGGGAGGGGCTGGCCTTGATGAAGGAGAGCAGATCGTCGACGTGGCTGCGGTGGTGGACCGGCGTCATGCGGTCTCCGCCTTTCCGGTGTGGGACGTTGAAGGTGGTTCGGCCGTGCGGGTGCGGATGCTTCGGACTGGCGGACGGGGCGGCTGCCGGGCGCGGCGGCCGCGGGCAGGGGGCATCGGTGACGGGCGGGCGGAGACGGTGCGGCCGGGGTCGCGCGGCGGCATCCGTACCGGGGGGTCGGGCGGGGCGGGTTCTCCCGCGACGCGGACAACTCACCGCATCGGCCCGGCCCCCCGCAAGCCCGGCCGGCGGCCCGCTGCGCGAATGCGGCGGTACGACGCCGGCGCCCGCGGCCGGCGGGGACCCTCCTGCGGCCGCGCCGCAGGGCCCGGCCGGCACCGGAACGGCGACCGGCGTGCGGCTCGCCGCCCGTACCCGTTCCGGTACCCGGGCGCGCAGGCTCTCGCGGCGGCCCCGCACCGCCTTCCACAGGATTGGCTGAATTCAGTCGTACGTGGACCGTCCCGGCACCGGGCCCGGTCACGGGGACGGCGGGACCGGCGGAGCCTTGCGCAGGCCCGAGACCCGGATCAGGAACACCGCGGCGACCACGAGGGCGCCGCCGTGGGACCAGCCGACGACCGTCAGCGGGGTGTAGTGGTCGAGCGCGGCCGCGACCAGGATCATCCCGGCGCCGAACCCGAGGTTCTCCACCGTGGCGGAGAGCCCGAAGGCGTGCGCGCGCAGCCCGGCCGGCAGGGTCTGCAGATGCGAGGTGTACGAGACCTCCGTGAGCCCGTCGGCGGCCCCCGCGACCAGGGCGATCGCGGCCGTGGCCACCAGCGGGAACCCCGCGAAGGCCAGGATGAACGCCCCGGACATGAGACAGGTGCCCCAGCCGAAGCCCAGCGCCCCGACGGACCGGCCGGTGCGGCGCGCGTACCGCTGGATCAGCTGCTGCACCACGATGTTGCCGAGCGCCCACAGGCACCAGAAGGCGCTGACGAACACGGCGGGGCGCGAGGCGTCGAGCCCGCTGGAGTAGACCGGCAGCGCCGCGTTGTGCGAGGACGAGCCCAGCGCGTCCACGCCCCGCAGCGCCACCATCAGAGCCAGACCGGGCGCGGCGGCCAGGGCGGCGAGCGCGGCGGGCCCGCGCCGACGGGCGGGTGCGGCCTCGCCCCCCGGTTCGACGGCCGGCTTCTCCCGGCTCCCGCTCCCGCCGTCGCCCCTGCCGCCGCCCGGAATGGGGAGCAGGGCCACCGTCACCGCGCAGACCGCGAAGGTGGCGGTGTCCACCACGAACGCGGCGGTGTACCCGACGAGCGAGACGACGACGCCCGCCGACGCGAAACCGGCCACCATGGCCAGCGAGCGGCCGGTGATGGAGAGGGAGTTGGCCCAGGAACGCCGGTCCTCGCCGACCATCTCGGGGATCGAGCTGCGCAGGGACACCATGAACAGGGTCCCGCAGGAGCCGACCACCACCGATACGGCGACCAGCGCGGCCGTCCGCAGCCCGTCCGGCGCGAGGACCAGCAGCAGCATCACCGACGCCTGCGCGATATTCGTCCAGAGCATCACGCTCTTCGCCGTGAAACGGGCGAGCAGACCCCCCGCCGCCAGCCCGGCGGCAAATCCCGACGCCAGCCGCACCGCCATGAACAACCCCATGGCGAGAGCCCGCCCCGTCGTCTCATAGACGAACAGATTGAGCGCCACCATATTCAGGAACGTGCCGTACGAAGAGATGGCGTAGCCGGCCACCAGGAATCGATAACGCCGAACTCCGTACCGCGAGTCGGCCGATTCGGCGGTCGGCCGGCTGAGGGTGTGGTCGGGGCCGGGCGTCACCCGTTCATAGTCGTCGAACCGTCGAACTCCCGGCCGTCATCCGGTATGTACAAAGGTAATCTGCATACTTGTGAAGGACGATCATTCCAGCCCACCGGCATGCGATTGCCGCGAATCGTCGGCGGACCGCTCCGCACGGGTCGGCTCCGCCCCGCGACAGCCGTGCGAGAGCGCGCTCGCGGCCTATCGGCGCGCACTGGTGGCGGGCTGCCTTCCCGCGCACGAGGTGGCCGGATGTCTCCGGGACCTGCACCTGATGGTGGCCGACCGCCACTCACCGGGATTCATGATCCCCGTACCGCCGGAGACGGCGTCCCACGCCGCGCTCGCCCCGCTTAAGGAGGCCGTCCTCGACCGGCGCCGCACGCTGCACGCCACCCGCGCCGCGCTCTCCGTCTTCGAGGCCCTGTACGCGGACGCGCACCGGACCGAACAGCCCGCGCTCACCCGGCTGTCCGGGGAGGCCGTCATCAGCAAGGCGCTGGACGCGGCGGTGGACGGCTGCCGGGAGCAGGTCCGCACCGCACACCCCGGGGGCGGCCGTCCGGCGCTCGTGCTCCAGGAAGCGCTGATCCGGGACCTGGGCAACCTGCGGCGGGGCATCCGGCAGCGGACGATCTACCAGCACACCGTCCGCTCCGACCGGACGACCCTCGCGTACGTCGAGCAGGTGACCGCCGCCGGAGCGGAGATCAGAACGCTCGCCGAGGTGGTCGACCGGGTGATCGTGTTCGACCGGGACCTGGCGTTCGTCCCGTTCTCCGACGATCCGCACCACGCGCTGCGCGTCCAGCATCCGTCACTGGTACGGTTCCTGGCCCGCGGCTTCGACGAGGCCTGGGCCCGCTCGGTGCCGGTCCGCCCGGAGCGGGCGCCGCTGCGCACCCCCGTCGTCACGTCCGACCTGCAGCGCGCCATCCTGCGGGCGGTGGTCAACGGTGAGACGGACGCCTCGATAGCCCGGCGGATCGGGATGAGCCGCCGCAGCGTCGCCGAGCACATGCGGAAGGTCTCCGAGCAACTCGGCAGCACCAGCCGGGCCCAACTCGGCTACCTGGTAGCGACCTCGGGCCTGCTGGACAGCTGAACCCCGGCCGGGGGACGCCCGGCCGGGGTCCAGCCGGGACGGGTCAGCCGAGGCCGGGACCGCGTACCGGAATGCTGGTGAACGTCGGCGCGGGGGCCGGCTCGGTGAAGAAATCGTTGCCCTTGTCGTCGACGACGACGAACGCCGGGAAGTCCTCGACCTCGATCCGCCAGACCGCCTCCATGCCGAGCTCCTCGTACTCGACGACCTCGACCTTCTTGATGCAGTCCTGCGCCAGCCGCGCCGCCGGGCCACCGATCGAACCGAGGTAGAACCCGCCGTGCGCGTCGCACGCGTCCGTGACCTGCTTGGACCGGTTGCCCTTGGCCAGCATCACCTTGGAGCCGCCCGCCGCCTGGAACTGCGCGACGTAGCTGTCCATCCGGCCGGCGGTCGTCGGACCGAAGGAACCCGAGGCGTAGCCGGCGGGCGTCTTCGCCGGGCCCGCGTAGTACACCGGGTGGTCCTTGAGGTACTGCGGCATCTCCTCGCCCGCGTCCAGCCGCTCCTTGATCTTGGCGTGCGCGATGTCGCGCGCCACGACCAGCGGGCCGGTCAGCGAGAGCCGGGTCTTGACCGGGTACTTGGTCAGCTCGGCGAGGATGTCGTCCATCGGGCGGTTGAGGTCGATCCGCACGACGTCCCCCGCCTCGTCGAGGTGCTCGTCGGTGGTGTCGGGGAGGAAGCGCGCCGGGTCCTTCTCCAGCTGCTCCAGGAAGACGCCCTCGGCGGTGATCTTCGCGGTGGCCTGGCGGTCGGCCGAGCAGGACACGGCGATCGCGACGGGCAGCGAGGCGCCGTGGCGGGGCAGGCGGACCACGCGCACGTCGTGGCAGAAGTACTTGCCGCCGAACTGCGCCCCGATGCCGATCCGCTGCGTCAGCTCGAAGACCTTCTCCTCCAGCTCCCGGTCACGGAAACCGTGACCGGTGGGGGAGCCCTCTGCGGGCAGTTCGTCCAGGTAGTGCGCGGAGGCGTACTTCGCGGTCTTCATCGCGAACTCGGCCGACGTACCGCCGACGACGATCGCCAGGTGGTACGGCGGGCAGGCGGCCGTGCCCAGGGAGCGGATCTTCTCCTCCAGGAACTTCATCATGGAGGCCTCGTTGAGGACCGCCTTGGTCTCCTGGAAGAGGAACGACTTGTTGGCCGAGCCGCCGCCCTTCGCCATGAAGAGGAACTTGTACGCGCCGCCGTCGGTCGCGTACAGCTCGATCTGGGCCGGGAGGTTGGAGCCGGTGTTCTTCTCGTCCCACATGTTCAGCGGCGCCATCTGCGAGTAGCGCAGGTTGAGCTTGGTGTACGCGTCGAAGATGCCGTGCGACAGCGCCTCCTCGTCACCGCCCTCGGTGAGCACGTTCTGCCCGCGCTTGCCCATGACGATCGCGGTGCCGGTGTCCTGGCACATCGGCAGGACGCCCGCGGCGGCGATGTTCGCGTTCTTCAGCAGGTCGAGCGCGACGAACTTGTCGTTGGACGACGCCTCGGGGTCGTCCACGATCCGCCGCAGCTGCGCCAGGTGCGCGGGCCGCAGGTAGTGCGAGATGTCGTGCATGGCCTCGGCGGCCAGGGTGCGCAGCGCCGCCGGATCGACCTTGAGGAACGTACGGCCGTCGGCCTCGAAGGTGGAAACACCCTCGGAGGTGACCAGACGATACGGCGTGGTGTCCTCTCCCAGGGGGAGCAGATCGGAGTACGCAAACTCTGGCATTACGGCCATTCCTCACTCGGTGACGGCGGCTGACCTCCCTTGGGCAGCGCACCCACCAGGGTAGAACCCCGCCGGGGCGGCGGGCCTGTGAGGTAGGGCTCACTCGAACAGGGTCCCGAACGCCGCCCCGCTTCGTCCCGAACACGGCCCCGTTTCGCGCCTCGCCGTCACCGTGCAAGGCCTAGTCGCGATCTATCGCGTTTGGGTACGCTGGGCCGGTGGACCTCGAAAAGCACCCCCAGCAGCCCACCGCACGGGCGGAACCCGACGTCATCCGTGCCTCCGACGCCGACCGTGACCGGATCGCGGACATCCTGCGGGAAGCCATGGTCGAGGGCCGGCTGACCGCGGAGGAGCACGGCGAGCGGGTCGACGCTGTCTACCGCGCCAAGACCGTCGGCGAACTGGAGCCGCTGGTACGGGACCTGCCCGCGCCGGGCGGGAGCGCCAGGCCCTCCACCGCGCCGTACGCCTACGGCCCCGAGGGGGCGTCGGGCCCGGCCGACAACCTGGTCGCGGTCTTCAGCAGCTCCACCCGCAAGGGGCGCTGGCGGGTCGGCGGCCGGACGAACGCGTTCTCGTTGTTCGGCAGCGTGGAGATCGATTTGACCGAGGCGCTTTTCGGACAGCGTCTCACCGTGATCAACGCGACCTCCATCTTCGGAAGTGTAGAGATCCGGGTTCCCGAGAACATCTCGCTGCGCGGCAGCGGAACGGGCATCTTCGGCAATTTCGAAGTCGTCACTCTGGAATCCGGTGATCCCGAGGCGCCAGTGGTGGTGGTCAACGGTTATTCGGTGTTCGGCAGCGTCGAGGCAAAGCCCAAGCGCGGCAAGTTCATTGCGGATCTCCAGGACCGCCTGCGCAAACACCTCGGGAACTGACGGAGAGCCGGGGGCGGAAGGAACTGATTCCAGCCGAAATCACGGTCGACAGCAATTTCGCGGAACGGACCTGAGTGCCACTCAGTGCATAGGCGCGCGCACAGCGGGTAGGGAGTTCTGCATCGTCTTCTCGCCCGTGAAGCCGTCGTCAGGAGTGGACCGTGCTGCAACTGCCGCATCAGCCCCTGCAGGTCGCCGCCGTGCCTTCCCAGCGGACCCCCGCTCGGGAGGACCAGGCCGGCCCCTGGCATTCGGAGGCGGTGTGCCGCCGGGATGAAGCCGGGCTGTTCTTCGCCCCGTCCAAGGAGCCGACCGCTGCCCGGCTCTCGCGCGAGGAGTCCGCGAAGCGGGTCTGCGCGCGCTGTCCGGTCATGGTCGAATGCCGGGAACACGCCCTGCTGCAACCCGAGCCGTACGGGGTGTGGGGTGGCCTCACGGCTGCCGAGCGCCGCGTGGCACTCGCCCGCCGCCGGCGGCGCGAGGCCGAGCTCAAGGCCTCCGGCGCGGCCGGCCACATCGCCGCTGCCGGCTGACGGAGACACCGCCCCACCGCGCCGGTTGCGACAACGCGTCCGGCTGCCGCACGAAAAGGCGCCCCCACCGCACATGGGGGCGCCCCTTCACCTGAACGCGCCTACGTCACTTCGCGCGGTCGAAGTCGATCGCGCTGTAGGCACGCAGCTTTGACAGCCGGTGGGTCGAGTCGATCTTCCGGATGGTGCCCGACTTGGACCGCATCACGATCGACTCGGTGGTCGCCGTCTCCGCGCGGTACCGCACCCCGCGCATCAGCTCGCCGTCCGTGATGCCGGTCGCCACGAAGAACACGTTGTCGCCGCTGACCAGGTCGTCCGTGGACAGCACCCGGTCCAGGTCGTGCCCGGCGTCCAGCGCGCGCCGGCGCTCGGCCGCGTCCTTCGGCCAGAGCTTGCCCTGGATGACACCGCCGAGGCACTTTATGGCGCAGGCCGAGATGATGCCCTCCGGAGTGCCGCCGATCCCCATGAGCAGGTCGACGCCGGTGCCGTCGCGGGCGGCCATGATCGAGCCCGCGACATCTCCGTCGGAGATGAACTTGATCCGTGCGCCGGTCTCCCGGATCTCCTTGACGATGCCCTCGTGGCGCGGGCGGTCCAGGACGACGACGGTGACGTCCTCCGGGGTGGAGTTCTTCGCCTTCGCGACCCGCCGGATGTTCACCGAGACGGGGGCGTTGATGTCCACGAAGTCGGCGGCCTCGGGGCCGGTGACCAGCTTGTCCATGTAGAAGACCGCGGACGGGTCGAACATCGCGCCCCGGTCGGCGGCGGCAAGGACGGCGATCGCGTTCGGCATGCCCTTGGCGTTCAGGGTCGTGCCGTCGATCGGGTCGACGGCGATGTCGACCTCGGGGCCGGTGCCGTCACCGACCCGCTCGCCGTTGAACAGCATGGGGGCCTCGTCCTTCTCGCCCTCACCGATGACGACGATGCCGTTCATCGACACGGTGGAGACGAGGGTCCGCATGGCCTTCACTGCGGCGCCGTCGGCGCCGATCTTGTCCCCGCGGCCGACCCAGCGCCCGGCGGCCATGGCGGCGGCCTCGGTGACCCGGACGAGCTCCAGCGCGAGGTTGCGGTCGGGGGCCTCCGGGGAGACCTCCAGCTGGGACGGCAGATGATGCTCGGACATCGGAGCGCACCTTTCTGTACGACGACGACCGGATGAGGGTGATGTGACTCTATCGTCAGGTCGACAAAATGAGCAGACCGGGTCACGTATGAGCGGGCGCCCCCGATTCGGTCCCGAGGGGGCTGATGCGACGATGGACCCGTGGCAAGCAAGCGAGGCAAGCAGACCGTGCGGGACATGTTCCTGTCGTTGGTGGTGATCGTCGCCGTGGCCGGCGTCGTCTACCTCTTCATCCCGCACGACGACAAGGCCGACCCGGTCAAGGCGGTCGACTACCGGGTCGAGCTCCTGACCGCACGGCGCGCGGCTCCGTACCCGGTGGCCGCACCCAGCGGTCTGGCCGAGAAGTGGAAGCCGACCTCCGTCAGTTACGAGAGTGAGGCCGGCGACAGCTGGCACCTGGGCTTCCTCGACCCCGAGGGCAAGTACGTCGCGGTGGAGCAGTCCACGGCGCCGGCGGAGAAGTACGTCACCCAGGTCAGCCAGGACGCGAAGAAGACCGGGCGCACGCAGCAGGTCGCCGGTGAGACCTGGCAGCACTGGGAGGGCCCGAAGTACGACGCCCTCGTGCGCGAGGACAAGGGTGCGACCACGGTCGTCACGGGGTCCGCGTCGCCGGAGCGGCTGGCGGAGATGGCGGCGGCGCTCAAGACCTCCTGACCTCCTGACGTACTGGCGGGATCTTCCGGCAGGGCGGCAGGGTCAAGCGGGGCGCGTAGGCACGGGAAAGGCCCTGGAGCAGGTGCTCCAGGGCCTTTCCCCTGTGTTTCCGGCCGGCGCGATGCGGCTCAGACGCTCTTGACGGCCTCGTCGTAGGCCAGGCGCGGCAGACGCGGGAACCAGGCGTCCTCGCCCGGCTTGCCGATGTTGACGACCATCAGCAGGCTGTGGTCGCCGTCCAGGAACTCCTTCTCGATGCCCGCGGCGTCGAAGCCGGTCATCGGGCCCGCGGCCAGGCCGGCGGCGCGGACGCCGATGATGAAGTAGGCGGCCTGCAGCGCGGCGTTCAGCGAGGCGGCCGACTCACGGACCGGGCGCTCGGAGAAGAACGCGTCCTTGGCCTGCGGGAAGTGCGGCAGCAGCGCCGGGAGCTCCTCGTGGAACTCGTTGTCGGCGGCCAGGATCGCGACCAGCGGCGCGGTCGAGGTCTTGGCCTGGTTGCCCTCGGCCATGTGCGTGACGAGGCGCGCGCGGGCGTCGTCCGAGCGGACCAGGATGACGCGCAGCGGCGACTGGTTGAACGCGGTCGGACCGTACTTGACCAGGTCGTAGATCGCCTGGACCTGCTCCTCGGTCACCGGCTCGTCGGTGAAGGTGTTGGCGGTGCGGGCCTCACGGAAGAGGAGGTCCTGGGCGGCGGGGTCAAGAACGAGGGACATCTTGCGTATTACCTTCCGGACGTACAGGGGGGTCGGACAACGTCGACCACCGTACGGGAGAGGTAGGTTAACTTTCAACTAAAACTGGAGTGGAGTGATCCAGTCCACAGTGAACGCGGACTGCTCAGCCCGCGTCGGCCGCTGTGTCCCCGGCGCCGTCGGCGGCCGGTGCCGCCAGCGCGGCGTCCAGCCGGGCGCGTGCGCCCTCCAGCCAGTGCCGGCACACCTTCGCCAGCTCCTCGCCCCGCTCCCACAGCGCGAGGGACTCCTCCAGGCTCGTCCCACCGGCCTCCAGCCGGCGCACCACCTCGATCAGCTCGTCGCGCGCCTGCTCGTATCCGAGCGTCCCCGTGGCCGCAGCCGTCGTCCCGTCGTCCGTCATGTGATCCACCTTATTGCGAGAGCAAGTCCGTCGATATCGCCGAAGTCCTGCCGGCCGCCGGCCACGGCCACCCGGCCGCCGTCACCCGCCGCCGTCACCCGCCGCCGTCACTCGGCCACCCGCACCACGAACTCGCCGCCCGAGACGCGGGCCCGCAGCGCGTCCCCGGCCGCTCCCGCATCGGCGGGATCGCGCACCACGTGCCCGTCCGCCCGCTGGAGCACCGCGTATCCGCGCTCCAGCGTCGCCGCGGGCGACAGCGCGACCACCCGGGCCCTGGTGTGGGCGAGCTCCGAGTCCGCGCGGTCCAGGAGATGCCCCAGGACCCGCCGGCCGCGCCCGATCAGCGCGTCGACCTCCGCCGCGCGCTCGTCCACCATCCGCTGCGGATGCTCCATCGAGGGCCGTCCCAGCGCGTGCGCCAGACCCCGTTCCTCCCGGTCGAGCAGCCCCCGTACGGTGCGCAGGGACCGGTCCCGCAACTGCTGGACCCGGTCCAGCTCCTCGCCCACATCGGGCACGATCCTCTTCGCCGCGTCCGTCGGCGTGGAGGCCCGTACGTCCGCGACCAGGTCGAGGAGAGGGGAGTCCGGCTCGTGCCCGATCGCGGAGACCACCGGGGTGCGGCACGCCGCGACCGTACGGATCAACTCCTCGTCCGAGAACGGCAGCAGGTCCTCCACACTGCCCCCGCCGCGCGCCACGACGATCACGTCGACCTCCGGGAGGCCGTCCAGCTCCTTCACCGCCTGGACCACCTGATTCACCGCGTGCACCCCCTGCACCGCGGTGTTGCGGACCTCGAAGCGGACCGCGGGCCACCGACGCCGCGCGTTCTCCAGGACGTCGCGTTCCGCCGCCGACGCCCGGCCGCAGACGAGCCCGATCAGCTGCGGCAGGAAGGGCAGCGGCTTCTTGCGGTCGAGGGCGAAGAGACCCTCCCCGGCCAGCGACTTCTTCAGCAGCTCCAGCCGGACCAGCAGTTCGCCGATGCCGACCGGCCGTATCTCCGTGGCGCGCAGCGAGAGCTGCCCGCGGGGGGCATACCACTCGGGTTTGGCGAGGACGACGACCCGCGCCCCCTCCGTGACCACGTCCGCGATCCGGTCGAAGACCTGCCGGAAGCACGTCACGCTCACCGAGATGTCGTGCGAGGGGTCGCGCAGCGTCAGGAACACGACTCCGGCCCCCGGACGCCGCGACAGCTGGGTGATCTGCCCCTCGACCCATACGGCGCCGAGCCGGTCGATCCAGCCGCCGATGAGCCGTGACACGTCACCGACGGGCAGCGGAGCTTCCGCGGATGTTTGGAGAGCCATACGGGCGAGCGTATCCGCCACGACCGACAACGCGGCCGCTCCGCACGGGAACGGCCGGGCTCCTCCGCCGCCCGGAGAGACCTCCCCCTCCGTAACCTCACACCGCTCTGCGGTGCCTCTGCTGTACGGCGAGCACCACCAGCCCCACCACGAGCCAGCAGGCCCCCACCACCTGTGCGCTCGGTGTCGCCTCCACGATCACCGCGATCAGCACGCCGGCGCCCACCACCGGGATCAGGACGTGCCGCCACCAGCTCGGCGCCCCCTCCCTGCGGCGCACCACGAACCAGCCGACCACCGAGGCGTGCAGCAGTACGAACGCGGTCAGCGCGCCCACGTCCACGACCGACACCAGTTGGTCCAGGCCGTCGTCGCGCCGGGCCGCCCAGACCGCTGCCACCAGTGTCACGACCGCCGCGATCAGGATCGCGATCCGCGGCACCCCCGAGCGCGGATCGACCTTGGACAGCAGTGCGGGCAGCCGCCGCTCCCGGGCCATCGCGAACAGCAGCCGGCCCGCGGCCGCCTGCCCGGCCAGCGCCGCGAAGGCCGCCCCGATCGCCTTGCTGGCCGCCACCAGGTCGTGCAGCCAGGACCCGACCGCGGAGTCCACCGTGTCGTAGAAGGCCGAACCCTGAGCGGCCGGATCGGCGGCCAGCTCCGCCGACGTCATCGGCTCCAGCAGGGCCGCCAGGTACGCCTGCGCCACGAACAGGAACCCCGCCAGCACCAGGCAGAACAGCAGCGCCCGCGCCACCTTCGCCGAGCCGCCCGTCACCTCCTCCGCGAACGTGGCGATGGCGTCGAAGCCCAGGTAGGACAGCACGGCCACGGACACCGCGCCCAGCACCGCCGCCGCGGAGAAGCCCGCGTCGCCGTTGAGCGGGGTCAGCCAGCCGCGCTGCGCCCCGTCCTGCACGAGCACCACCACCGCGGACACCAGGAACACCAGCAGCACCACGATCTCCATGGCGAGCACCGCGAAGCCGACCCGGGCCGCCGCCCGTACGCCCCAGAGGTTCAGCAGCGTCGTGAGGAGCACCGCCAGCGCCGTCCACACCCACCGCGACACCTCGGGCACCAGCGAGTTCATCGCGATCCCCGAGAAGAGATAGGCGACCGCCGGGATCAGCAGGTAGTCCAGCATCGCCATCCAGCCCGCGATGAACCCCGGCCCCTCCCCGAGCCCTTTGCGCGCGTACGCGAAGACCGAACCCGCCAGGGGGGCGACCCGCACCATCTGGGCGTAACTGAAGGCGGTGAACGCCATCACCACGGTCGCCGCGATGTAGACCAGCGCCACCGCGCCGTGCGATTTCGCGTCGAGCGTGCCGAAGACGCCGACCGGGGCCATCGGGGCGATGAACAGCAGCCCGTAGACCACCAGATCCCGGAAGCCCAGCGTCCGCCGCAGTCCGACCCGGCCGGTGCTGCCGGAAGCGGGGCCGCTGCCGGAAACCGTGCCGCTGCCGGGATCGCTGCCGCTGTCGCCGCCGGCCATGAGTCCTCCGTTGTTCGTGTGGTGATCAGTCTCCCGACCCTGTCGGCCCCGCGCCTGTTCGGTACGGCCTTACGATGGGACGCATGACTGCTACGACACCCCGACGCGTCCTGCTCGCCGCTCCCCGTGGCTACTGCGCGGGCGTGGACCGTGCCGTGATCGCCGTGGAGAAGGCCCTAGAGCAGTACGGCTCACCGGTCTACGTACGCCACGAGATCGTTCACAACAAATACGTCGTACAGACGCTGGAGAAGAAGGGCGCGATCTTCGTCGAGGAGACCGCGGAGGTCCCCGAGGGATCGATCGTGATGTTCTCCGCACACGGCGTCGCACCGGCCGTGCACGACGAGGCGGCCGAACGGAAGCTCGCCACGATCGACGCGACCTGCCCCCTGGTCACCAAGGTCCACAAGGAGGCCGTCCGCTTCGCGCAGGACGACTTCGACATCCTCCTGATCGGCCACGAGGGCCACGAGGAGGTCATCGGCACCTCCGGCGAGGCCCCCGAGCACATCACGCTGGTCGACGGCCCCGAGGACGTCGCGAACGTCGAGGTGCGCGACCCGTCCCGGGTCGTCTGGCTCTCCCAGACCACGCTCTCGGTCGACGAGACGATGGAGACCGTCGGCGCGCTCAAGGAGAAGTTCCCGCTCCTGGTCTCCCCGCCCAGCGACGACATCTGCTACGCCACGCAGAACCGCCAGATCGCGGTGAAGCAGATGGGCGCGGACGCCGACCTGGTGATCGTCGTCGGCTCCAAGAACTCCTCCAACTCGGTCCGCCTGGTCGAGGTCGCCCTCGGCGCGGGTGCGAACGACGCCCATCTGGTCGACTTCGCCGACGAGATCGAGGAGTCCTGGCTGGACGGCGTCTCCACGGTCGGTGTCACCTCCGGCGCGTCCGTTCCCGAGGTGCTGGTCGACGGCGTCCTGGCCTGGCTGTCCGAGCGGGGTTTCGAGGACGTGGAGATCGTGAAGGCGGCCGAGGAGTCCATCATCTTCTCGCTGCCCAAGGAGCTCCGCCGGGACCTGCGCGCGGAGGCGGCGGCGATGTCCGCCGAATGACGGCTCCAGGGCCCGGCATCCGATCGGGACGCCCGAACGGGACGCTGACGGGTTTCCGCTCAGGTTTTCGCTCGGGTTTCCGCTCCGGGGAGTGAGCCGGGCCGCCTGCCCGTACCGTGGATCACATGGAGATCTTCGGCGTGGACATCGGCGGATCCGGGATCAAGGGTGCTCCCGTGGACCTGGACCGCGGGGACCTGGCACAGGAGCGCCACAAAGTACTCACACCGCACCCGGCCACACCCGAGGACGTGGCCGGGTGCGTGGCCGAGGTGGTCGGCCACTTCGACTGGTCGGGCCCGGTGGGCATCACGTTCCCGGGCGTGGTCACCAGCGGCGTCACCCGTTCCGCGGCCAATGTCGACAAGGGCTGGATCGACCTGGACGCCCGTACGCTGCTCAGCGACAAGCTGGGCCTGCCGGTCACCCTGCTGAACGACGCGGACGCGGCCGGCATCGCGGAGATGGCCTTCGGCGCGGGGCGCGGCCGCAAGGGCACGGTCATCGTGCTGACACTCGGTACGGGCATCGGCAGCGCGCTGTTCATCGACGGCAGGCTCGTCCCCAACACCGAGCTCGGCCACCTGGAGCTGAACGGTCACGACGCGGAGAAGCACGCGTCGACCAAGGCCAAGGAGGACGAGGACCTGAGCTGGCACCACTGGGCGCACCGGGTGCAGAAGTACCTGGTCCACGTGGAGATGCTGTTCTCGCCCGAGCTGTTCATCATCGGCGGCGGTGTCAGCCGCAAGGCCGCCAAGTTCCTGCCGCTGATCGAGCACGTACGGGCCGAGATGGTGCCCGCGGAGCTGCAGAACAACGCGGGCATCGTGGGCGCGGCGATGGCGGCGGGGAGCAGCTGACCGCAGGCCCTTTCTGCGACGTCCCCGGGGCGTCGGTCAGCGCTGCCGACGCCGGGGCGCCTGTCCGGCGGGCCGGGGCGCCTGTGCCGCCGGCCGGGGGGACTGCGGTTGCCCGGCCGCCCGTGAGGTCTGTGCGGCCAGCAGCATCCGCCGCTGCCGGGCCCGCATCAGCCGGACCTTCCGTACGGTCGCGATGAGCCCGGCGACGAGCGTGCCGCCGTACAGCCAGCCGGCGTGGACGGCGAGCGCGGTGACGACGGCCATCATCTGCCCGCCGAAGCCGCCCGTGCCGCCCGAGATCGGGATGATGCCGACGGCGAACGCGATCGGCACGCTGATCGGCGCGGTCACCAGGTCCGCGGGCCGCACCCAGAACGCTGTCAGCGCGCTGACCGGCAGGAACAGCACACCGAACACGACGGCTGAGGCATCGAACAGCAGCCGGTCCGCACAGGCCAGTACGAACATGGCGGCGGCCGCGAAGAGCCCGCCGCCGATACCGGTCAGCCGGGGATTCGGCAGCCGCCGCAGGGCGAGCACGGCAGGTGCCACCGGGCGGGCCCGGCCTGCGGGCGTGCTCATCACTCGATAGACGGCGGCGCCGTCGCCGACTGTTCCCTTGGCTCCCTTGGTCCCCAGCGGGGACAGCGGGGCCTGCTGGGTCTGGCTGCGCTGCGGGGGACGTGTCCTGTGCTGCTCCACCGGGACAACGTAGGTCGCCGGGCGGCAGGAAGCACGTGCGGGACACGCCCTTTGGCCGACCTTGGCGATGAGTTCGATGCCACACGGCCCAACGGGAACCGGATCGGCACCCGGCGGGACCCGTGGTTACGCGCTCGCCCCCGCCCGTAAACTGGAGAATCGGCCCACCGGGGCCGGACCTCATTACGAGCCCGCCCACCCCTCAGGAAGTCGCCAACGTGTCGCTCACGATCGGAATCGTCGGCCTGCCGAATGTCGGCAAGTCGACCCTGTTCAACGCCCTGACCAAGAACGACGTGCTGGCGGCCAACTACCCGTTCGCCACGATCGAGCCGAACGTCGGCGTCGTAGGCGTCCCCGACGCACGCCTGAACACGCTCGCGGAGATCTTCAGCTCCCAGAAGCTGCTCCCGGCGACGGTCGACTTCGTCGACATCGCGGGCATCGTGCGCGGCGCGAGCGAGGGTGAGGGCCTGGGCAACAAGTTCCTCGCGAACATCCGTGAGTCGGACGCGATCTGCCAGGTCATCCGCGCCTTCAAGGACGAGAACGTCGTCCACGTGGACGGCAAGGTCTCGCCCAAGGACGACATCGAGACGATCAACACCGAGCTGATCCTCGCCGACCTCCAGTCCGTCGAGAAGGCCGTCCCGCGCCTCACGAAGGAGGCCCGCCTCCAGAAGGAGAAGGTCGCGGTCCTGGCCGCCGTCGAGGAGGCCCAGAAGATCCTCGAAGCGGGCGACACCCTCTTCCACGCGGGCATCACGGCCGGCACCGAGAAGGGCCGCCTCCTCCACGAGCTGCACCTCCTCACCACCAAGCCGTTCCTCTACGTCTTCAATGTCGACGAGGACGAGCTGGTCGACGAGGACTTCAAGAACGAGCAGCGCGCCCTGGTGGCCCCCGCCGAGGCGATCTTCCTCAATGCCAAGATCGAGTCCGAGCTGATCGAGCTCGACGACGACGAGGCCCTGGAACTCCTCCAGTCCATGGGCCAGGAAGAGCCCGGCCTCGCCACCCTCGGCCGCGTCGGCTTCGACATCCTGGGCCTGCAGACCTACCTCACGGCAGGCCCGAAGGAAGCCCGCGCCTGGACGATCAAGAAGGGCGCCACGGCCCCCGAGGCGGCCGGTGTGATTCACACCGACTTCCAGAAGGGCTTCATCAAGGCGGAGATCATCTCCTTCGACGACCTGGTCGAAACGGGCTCGGTCGCCGAGGCCCGCGCCAAGGGCAAGGCCCGTATGGAGGGCAAGGACTACGTCATGCAGGACGGGGACGTGGTGGAGTTCCGCTTCAACGTCTAATACGTTCGGCGAAAGGCCGTCTGACCTGCGGCAGAGTGGGTTGGGCGGCCTTTGCGGTCCGCACAGAGTCCGCAGAGTTTGACGCGTATTCGGTACAGCCCTGGCGGATCCGGTTACGCTCCGACACGTGGTCGCCGGGACGGCGAGCCGACCAGGCAGAGTATGGAAACGAGTAGTGATCGAGTGGGGTTGAGTGCGGTCGGCGCGCGGGAGCAGGAGCTTCCGATGCAGTTGACACTGGGGGAGCTGGGGTCGTATCTGGCGAAGGCGGCTGATCTGCTGCGGGGCAGCATTGATCAGGCGGACTTCAAGGCGTACATCTTCCCGTTGATGTTCTTCAAGCGGATCAGCGATGTGTACGACGAGGAGTACGCCCGCGCGCTGGACGAGTCTGGTGGTGACCACACGTATGCGGCGTTCGAGGAGAACCACCGGTTCACCATCCCTGATGGCTGCCACTGGGTAGACATACGCGAACGCACCGAGAACGTCGGTGAGGCCCTCAGAACCGCCTTCCGCGGTATCGAGCAGGCCAACCAGGGCACGCTGTACGGCATCTTCGGTGGCGCGACCTGGACCAACAAAGACAAGCTGCCGGACAGCAAGCTGATTGACCTGATCGAGCACTTCTCGATCAAGACCCTTTCGATCTCCCAAGCCGCTCCTGACGTGTTGGGGCAGGCGTACGAGTACTTGATCAAGCGGTTCGCTGACCAGTCCAACAAGAAGGCTGGCGAGTACTACACCCCGCGCGAAGTGGTCGCCCTACTGGTCAAGATCCTCGACCCCCAAGAGGGAGAGACGGTCTACGACCCGGCCTGTGGCACTGGCGGCATGCTGATCGAGGTCATCCAGCACATCAAGGCCCGCGGCGGTGACCCGAAGACCGTGCTCGGAAAGCTGTACGGCCAGGAGAAGGTGCTCACCACCTCCGCTATCGCCCGGATGAACCTGCTGCTGCACGGTATGGAGGACTTCCACGTCGAGCGCGGCGACACGCTCCGCGACCCGGCGTACTTCGATCACGGCCGGTTGGCGCGATTCGACTGCGTGATCGCCAATCCGCCGTTCTCGTTGAAGAACTGGGGCCACGAGCAGTGGGCCTCCGATCCGTGGGGTCGTAATGAGTTGGGCGGCGTGCCGCCGAAGGGGTACGCCGACTGGGCCTGGGCCCAGCACATGCTCACCTCCGCTGCACCCACCGGAGGAAGGGTCGCGGTCGTCCTCCCGCAGGGCGCGCTGTTCCGTCAGGGTGCTGAGGGCCGCGTCCGCGAGCATGTCCTCAAAGCCGGCTTCGTGGAGGCCATCATCGGTCTGGCACCCAACCTGTTTTACGGCACCAACCTGGCCGCGTGTGTACTGGTCCTGCGTCGCCAGCGCCCCGCCGAGCAGCAGGACAAGGTGCTCTTCGTCAATGGAGAGTCGCTCTTCAAGCGCGGCCGCAACCAGAACACCCTCGAGCTCGACCACGCTGAGACCGTCTTGAAGGCGTATCAGGAGTACGCCGACCAGTCCGGCCTGGCCGCGGTCGTGACCTTGGACGACATCAAGGCCAATGGCTGGAACCTGAACATCCCGCTGTACGTCGAGCCGGCCGAGGCCGGCGAGCAGATCACCCTGGAGCAAGTCTTGGCCGACCTGGAGACCGCGCACGCGAAGGCCCGCGAGACCCGCGCAGTGTTGGAGGCCGAGCTGGCGAAGTGGGGGCTGGACGCATGACCGCGACGAGCCCGAAGCAGATCACCCAGCGGGAACTGGAGTCCTACCTGTGGGGCGCTGCAGTGCTGCTGAGGGGGCTGATCGACGCCGGCGACTATAAGCAGTACATTTTCCCGCTGGTCTTCCTCAAGCGTCTCTCCGATGTCTACGACGAGGAGCACGCCACGGCCATGGAGGCGTACGGCGACGAGGAACTCGCTGACCTCCCGGAGAACCACCGCTTCGCCATCCCCGATGGCGCCCACTGGGCCGACCTGCGCAAGGTCACCAGCAATGTCGGCACCATGCTCAAGGCTGCGATGCGGGCCATTGAGTCCGCCAACCCCGACACCCTCCCCGGCGTCTTCGGCGACGGGGAGTGGACCAACAAGGACCTGCTCCCTGACGCGACCCTCTCAGACCTGATCGAGCACTTCTCGACCAGCACGCTGTCGGTGGCGAACCTGCCGGAGGACGAGCTCGGGCAGGGCTATGAGTACCTGATCAAAAAGTTCGCCGACGACTCCGGCCACACCGCCCAGGAGTTCTACACCAACCGCACCCTGGTGCACCTAATGACGATGATGCTCCAGCCCGAGCCGGGGGAGTCGGTCTACGACCCCACCTGCGGCACCGGCGGCATGCTCATCTCCACGGTCGCTGAGCTCAAGCGCCAGGGCAAGGAGTGGCGCAACCTTCGTTTGTACGGCCAGGAGCTCAACTACGGCACCTCGGCGATTGCGAAGATGAACCTCTTCCTCCACGGCATCGCCGACGGCAACACTGCCCACGGCGACACCCTCGCCAAGCCAGCCTTTCTCGACGCCGACGGCCAGCTGCGGACCTTCGACGTCGTCCTGGCCAACCCGCCGTACTCCATCAAGACCTGGAACCGGGCCGCTTTCACCAAAGACTCCTACGGTCGCAGCATGTGGGGCGTACCGCCGCAGAACGCTGCGGATTACGCGTTCATCCAGCACATCGAGGCGAGCCTCGATCCCAAGACCGGCCGTGCCGCAATCCTGCTGCCTCACGGCGTCCTGAACCGGATCGGTGAGGCCGCAGTTCGCAAGGCAATGATCGAAGCCGACGCCGTCGAGGCGGTGATCGGCCTCGCCCACGGGCTCTTCTACAACTCGGGCATGGAGGCAGTAGTCCTCGTTCTCCGAAAGCAGAAGCTGGCTGACCGCAGGCAGAAGGTGCTCTTCATCGACGCGAAGAAGGAGTTCTACCGAGCAGGCGCCCAGTCCTTCCTCTCTGAGACGCATCAGCAGAGGATCTTGCGCGCGTTCCAGAACTTTGCCGATGTGCCGGGCTTCGCCCGAGTCGCCACCCTCGACGAGATCCGCGCCAACAACGGCAACATGGCCATCCTGCAGTACGTCACGCCTGCGCCAGGTGGTGGTTCGACTCCTACTGACTCGGTCGCAACGGCGCTCGCAGGGTGGCGAGAGGCCGAAACAGCGGCGGACGTCGCTGTCGAGGACGTTCTCCGCCTGCTGCGTGCGGAGGTTGCCCGGTGAGCCTCAACCTGGACAAGAGCACCTGGAAGCGAGTGCGACTCGGCGACGTCATCCGTCGCTCCCGTACCCAGGCCGACCCTGCGAATGGCGATGTCGACCGCTATGTTGGCGGCGGACACATCGACAGTGACAGTCTCACCATCGACCGATTCGGTGAAGTCGATGACGGCCAGATGGGTTCGACGTTCACTTACCTTTTCAGGCCCGGTCAGATTCTTTTCGTATCGGCACGCCCCTACCTTCGCAAGTCCGGCGTCGTGAGTTTCTCGGGTGTCGTCGCCGACAAGACCTACGTTCTCGACGCCGTCCTTGAGAACGGGCTGCTGCAGGAATTTCTACCCTTTGTCCTTGCGTCTGACCACTTCATCGCCTACGCGACCGCCGAGGCCACCGGATCGATGAACCCGCGTCTGCTCTGGGGTCAGATGCAGCGGTACGAGTTCGACCTCCCACCCCTCGACGAACAGCAGTGCCTCGCCGACATGCTCTGGGCTCTGGAGCGACACGGTCAGAAGGTCATCGATGGGCGGGCCCGTGCACTGCATCTTCATGAAGCTGCGCGGACTGCCCTGTTGACCACTGGCCCCGACGGGGACTGGCGAGGTGCTGTCTGGGACGCCCAATACCTGGACCGGTGGACTCACGGGGTTCCGGATGGCTGGTCACGGGAAACCATTGCGTCGGTCGGCCGAGTACGGTCCGGAGCGACGCCCAATCGAGCAGAGCAGACACGCTACTTCGACGGCGGCACGGTTCCGTGGGTCAAGACGCTGGACCTGAACGAGGAGATCCTCAGCTCTACCGACGAGTGCATCACGACTGTAGCGGTGGCGGAGACATCGGCCAAGCTCGTTCCCGCAGGCACGGTTCTCGTGGCGATGTACGGGGGTTTCGGGCAAATCGGGCGCACTGCGAGGCTTGAGATGGCCGCAGCCACGAACCAGGCTGTGAGCGCCGTTCTGGATCTCCGCAGCGACGTTCGTCCAGATTTTCTGCATGAGGTGCTCAAGGCCGGGCGGCCCAAGTGGCGGAGGGTGGCTGCGAGCTCCCGAAAAGACCCGAATATCACGAAGCGCGATGTCGAGGGGTTCGACTTCCCGCTGCCTCCGCCCGAATGCCAGTCGAGGATTCTGTCGATCCTGGCCACTGTGCGGAGCGGGACCGACGCACTGGACGCCGAAGCACGTGCCATCCACGATTTGAGGTCCTCTCTTCTTGCCGAGACATTCGGAGGTGCCGTGTGACCTTCAACGAGGCGAACACCGTCCGCGACTTCGTCCGGGATCTGGTGGAGTCGGTCAATGTGCGGTTCGCGCCAGGAAGTCATCTACCGCGGCGCACCGATGAGGTGTTGCTGGAGCAGCAGGTGAGGGAGGCGTTAATCCGCCTCAACCCGACCATCGAGGCGGATCCGCGTCTGGCCGATGAGGTGATCTACCGGCTGCGCGCGATCCTGGTCTCCGCGCGCAACACGCCGAATCCGGTGGTGGCGAACGAGGAGTTCGCGGCATGGCTTACGGGGCAGAAGTCGATGCCGTTCGGGCCCGACGGCGAGCATGTGACCGTCAAGCTGATCGACTTCGGTCACCCCGGCGAGCACAGTGCGAACAACTGGATCGTCTCCACCGAGGTGCCCTACCGGGTCGGGCGACTGGAGCGGCGCTTCGACCTGGTGATCTGGTGCAACGGGTTCCCCCTCGTCGTGGGGGAGGCGAAGTCGCCGGTGCGGCCGGCGTACTCCTGGATCGATGCTGCCGCGCAGATCAAGGAGGACTACGAGGTCAACGTGCCGGCGTTCTTCGTGCCGAACGTGCTCAACTTCGCCACCGAGGGTAAGGACTTCCGCTACGGCTCGGTCGGGATGCCGGTGGAGCTGTGGGGGCCGTGGCGGGCTGATGAGTCCAGTGATGATCATACGCCGGTGAAGGTAGGCCTCTCGGCGGTCAAGGAGGCGGTCGAGGGCGTTCTGGATCCGGACGCGATCTTGGACTTCCTGCGGTTCTTCACGCTGTTCGCGACCGACAAGAAGCACCGCAAGATCAAGGTGATCGCGAGGTACCAGCAGCTCCAGGCGGCCAACCTGATCGTGGAGCGGGTGCTGCACGGGCAGATCAAGCAAGGGCTGATCTGGCACTTCCAGGGGTCGGGGAAGTCGCTGCTGATGGTGTTTACTGCGCAGAAGTTGCGCGCAACGGCGGGGCTGACCTCGCCGACGGTGATCATCGTGGTCGACCGGATCGACCTGGACACCCAGATCACCGCGACGTTCAACGCCTCGGACGTACCGAACCTCGTCTCAACGGAGTCCCGCAAGGAGCTGCAGGAGCTCCTGGCTGCGGGCGCGCGGAAGATCATCATTACCACGATCCACAAATTCGGCGAAGCCCCCGGTGTGCTGGACACGCGAGACAACATCATCGTGATGGTCGACGAGGCCCACCGCTCCCAGGAGGGCGACTACGGCCGCAAGATGCGCGAGGCGCTGCCCAACGCGTTCCTGTTCGGGCTGACCGGGACGCCGATCAACAAGCGTGACCGCAATACGTTCATGTGGTTCGGGGACGAGGCCGATGAGCACGGTTATCTCTCGCGTTACTCCTTTTCCGACTCCATCCGCGACGGCGCCACCTTGCCGCTGCACTTCGAGCCACGCCTCTCGGAGATCCACTTGGACGAGGAGGCGATCACCACGGCCTTTACCGAGCTTGCTAACCGCCACGGGCTCACCGAGGAGGACCGCACCACCCTGTCGAAGAAGGCCGCCTCCCTGGAAGTCCTGATCAAGGCCCCCGCCCGGGTCGGCAAGATCGCCGCCGACATTGCCGAGCACTTCACCGCTAAGGTCGCCCCACAGGGCTTCAAGGCGCAGGTCGTGGTCTACGACAAGGCCACTTGTGTGGCGTACAAGAAAGAGCTCGACGGCCTGCTTGGCTCAGACGTGTCCACGATCGTGATGTCCACTGGCCGCAGCGACAAGCCGACGTGGAAGCAGTGGACCCCGGGCCGTGAGGAGCTGGAGCGGATCACCGCCCGCTTCAACGAACCGGCCGACCCGCTGAAGATCATCATCGTGACCGCGAAGCTGCTCACCGGCTTCGACGCCCCGATCCTCTACGCCCAATACATCGACAAGCCGCTGCGCGAGCACACCCTGCTTCAGGCGATCTGCCGCACCAATCGGGTCTACCCGCCCGCGAAGACCCACGGCCTGATAGTGGACTACCTAGGTATCTTCGACGACGTTGCCAAGGCCTTTGAGTTCGACGACAAGTCTGTCCAGCAGGTCATCTCCAACATCGCTGTACTCCGCGAGCAGTTCGGCCCCGCGATCGAGGCTGCTCTGGCGTTCTTCTCGGGTGTCGACCGCACCGTCGGTGGCTATGAGGGCCTGATCCAGGCGCAGGCCGCGATCGACTCCGATGAGTCCCGCGACGCCTTCGGAGCCGCGTACAGCGTCGTTGCGCAGTTGTGGGAGACCTTGTCCCCGGACCCGAGCCTGTCCGCATACGAAGCGGACTACCGCTGGCTGACCGACGTTTACCAGTCCGTGCAACCCACGGACGTCACCGGCCGACTGGTTTGGCATACGCTGGGTGCCAAGACCCTTGACCTCATAAACGAGCACGTTACCGTCGAGGTCCCCCGTACCGACCTGGACACCATCGTCCTCGATGCGAAGGTTATCGAGGACCTGATGACCGGCAACCGCAAGGACATCGACCCCGTCGAGGTCGAGAAATGGATCACCGCCCGCATTGCCAAGCACGTCGGCAACCCAGCCTTCGTCGAGCTTGGCCAGCGGTTGAATGCCCTGCGCGAGAAGTACACCCACTCTCAGCAGGCATCTCTGGACTTCCTCAAGGAGCTCTTCGCGCTGGCGCGTGACACGGTCGCAGCGGAGAAGGTCGCCGCTGAGGTGCCCCGGGAGGAGCGTGGAAAGGCCGCCTTGACCGACCTCTTCGAGTCGCTCAAGGGTGAGGAGACCCCGATCATCGCCGAAAAGGTCGTCGACGAGGTCGACTCCGTTGTCCGTACCGTTCGCTTTGACGGCTGGCAGGACACCAACGAAGGCGATCGCCTCGTTCAACAGGCGCTTCGTAAGGCGCTCTACATCAAGTTCAAGATCCGGGACCAGGATGTCTTTGGGAAGGCACTGGGATACATCCGGGAGTACTACTAGAAGCGCCGGAGCTCTGGCGGTCTCATCGACCGGCCGCCGGCCCCGTTGCCATGTACACCAGCGGCTTCAGTCAGCGGCGGGGGTAGCCGCTACAACGCTTCAGCGGCCAGGCGCCTCGCCGTCCGCAGGGCGGTCCGCATACGCATTGTCGACGGCCGCCCGGGTCCGCTCCTCGGAGTCGGGCCACAAGTGGGTGTAGATGTTCAGCGTCATGGCTGCGTTGGTGTGGCCGAGGCGCTCGGATACCGTCTTCACGGACTCGCCGTGCTTGATCAGCAGGCTGGCGTAGTGATGCCGGAGGGCGTGGGGTCCGGTGCCCTTCGCTATGCCGGCCTTCGCACAGGCGGGCCGCCAGGACCCATCCATGAAGTGCGTGTAGACCACGGGCCCGCCCTGCGGCGCCGTGAAGATCCAGCTCTCGGGCCCATCGGCGGGGAAGTCCCGCAGGTGGGCTTTCATCGCATCCACTGCTATGCGGGGGAGTGGGACCGTGCGGTGCGAGCGAGCGGTCTTGGGCGGGCAGACGTACACGCCGTGCTTGGCGGTCTGCTGGATCTGCTGCTCGACCGAGATGGTGGCGTGTAGCAGGTCCACGTGCCGAAGCTGGAGGCCGAAGAGCTCGCCGGGGCGGAGCCCGGTGCAAGCGCCCAGCAGGACCAGGCCCTTGTAGCGGCCGGGTATCTCCTTGGCCAGCGTCCGCACCTGCTCGACCGCGAGCGGTACCACCTTCTTCCGGGGCACGGAGGGCAGCTTTGCGTCGGTGCAGGGGTTGTGCGGAATCATGCGGTCGCGGACCGCTGCCCGGAAGACCGCGTTGACCGTGTTGAAGACGGTGCGGGAGGTGCTCGCGGCGAGCTTGTGGGTGGTCGTCAGGCTGGTGATCCAGCTCTGCACGTCACCGGGCTTGATCGCGCCGAGTGCCCGCTTCTCCCAGACGGGGTAGGCGTAGCAACGCAGGTGCTGGGCTACGGCCTTGGCCGTCGACGGCCGGTGCGGTTGGCTGGCCCGCTACTCCTCCGCGTACTCCTTGAAGGGCTTCTTCGCCGAGCGCGGGTCAACGTATTGACCGGTGACCACGCTGGTCGTGACTTCGTCGAGCCAGCGCTGGGCGTCGAGCTTCCGGTCGAAGTGGCGGGCGTGTTCCTTGCCGTCGAGGTCGCGGTATCGGGCTCGCCATTTGCCGTTGGGGCGCTTCTGTATGTTCGCCAAGTGCCTTCTCCTTCGTGCCGGTTGTCAGTAGTGGCCGCCGTCCTCGATGTCGCTGGTGAGGGTGCGAGCGTCTCGCTCGTCGCCCATGAGGCGGAGGCACTGCTCGTTGATCGCGCGTGAGCTGTCGGGGTTTGCTTTGATGTGGTCGGCGACGGCGACCACGGCGCGGTGCAGGCGGTCGCGGGCGTCGCGGGTCTCGTAGAACGCTTCGACGGCTTCCTGGACGAGTCGTCGGCTGTCGATGTCGAGCCCTTCCAAGGGCGGTGACATGAGCTCTTCGAGGGGCAGCTCGAAGACGCGGGAGAAGGCGAGCGCCTCATCGAGATTGATCCGGCGGCGGGGTGAACCATTCTCGATGCGCCACACGGCCGTCTGGTTCATCTTCACGCCGGCTCTGGTCACGCGCTCGGCCAGCTCGGTTGTGCTCCACCCTCTGACCTCGCGCTCCAGGGCCACGCGGCCTGCCGCGTTGCCTTCGCTGTAGAGCAGCGGCACTTCGCCACCCTCGGCCTTCTCGCTTGCCATCGAACCTCCATCGCGACCGTCGCTATCCAAATTGAAACATGAGCTTCCCGGTTTGGCTAACCGCCGATCATGAGGTACTGATTATGCAGATCGAATCGCTACCTAGCCGAATGGGAACGCATGCGATACCTGACCACAGCCGAGGTCGCCGAGCGCTACCGCACCGCCGAGAGCACCGTCCGTTACTGGCGCCATCTCCAGAAGGGACCCCGCGGCATCAAGGTCGGCAAGCGGGTGCTCTACCCCGAGGCCGAACTGCTGCGCTATGAGCGCGCGCTGATCGACGGCGGAGAGGACTGGGGCCTGGCCTCATGAGCCGCCGGCCCGTCCGGACACAGCAAAGGCCCTCGGCGCGCCTACGCCGAGGGCCGGAGATCCCCTTGCACGTCGCCCATCCCTGAACGAACTGTCGGGGGCGAGACCTTGCTCGTCTCGCCCCCACCCGAGAGGAACATCTATGAAGGACCCTATCGCCGGCCCCGCACCCACCAGGACGGCCGACGGGCCCAGGCCGAGTGCCGCAGGATCGAGACCGAGTTCGGCCTGCGCCGCCTGAAGTCCGGTGACCTCACGGCCCCCCGTACGCCCACCGGTGCCGAACGCGCCAAGGCCGAGCGGCAGGGTCAGACGGTGACGGCACGTCAGTGGTTGCGCGAGCGGGCGTACGCGGTCGCCGCCGCCGTACACACCGAGGCCGACTATTTCACCGTGCTGCAATCCCTCGGCATCGAGGTCAAGACACGCCTCGGCCCCGAGAGCGGCGACGTGATCGGCTACAGCCTCGCCGCACCCGGCGACACCAACAGCGCCGGCGAACCCATCTGGTACGGGTCGTACTCAGGGTCGTCGTCAAGCGCGGCAAGGCTCCAGGTAACCGATGCGACGGGCTCCTTGATGGCCGGCCACTTGAAAGAACTCGTACTCGGCCGGAACGTGAACTCGTCGTAGAAGCGGTCCCAAACGCGCCGGTACTCGGTCTCAAGCAGCTCGACCACGGGACTCTCCATCATGGCCCGACCCTATCGAGTCGCCCGTGTGAGGATCGGATAGATCCTTCACGGAACTTCGCTCCCCTCCACTCGGACCGTCAAGGTATTCCGTGAGAGGCGGGGGACGGCCTGATAGCCTGCGATCTTCGCCGGTCACCCGGACGGAGTCCCCCGGCAGGTCTTCATGTCTTGCTCTGAGCAGCTCATGACAGCTCTCGATGCCCTGGACCACGCCTTCGCCTCAGAAGGTCCCTTCCTCGTCACAGGATGCACGTACTGCTACAGCGAGCACGACTTCGCCGAACTCTCCGGCCCGCTGCACCTCATAGGCGACGACCTGGTTTCCTCGGTTGCCGCCAAGACGCCTGATCATTGGGAAGACTTTCCTCGTCTCTATCGTCACCTCGTCCCGCGCATCATTCGCCTACTCGTCACAGGTCGGCTCCACATCGACGAGGAGCTCATCGCCTCCCGCCTGATCCACGCGCGCTGGGCCACCTGGGACTTGCCCTTGGCCGAGGCCCTACGGGACGTATGGTCCGCTTGGTGGCAGAGCACGCTGCATACCCATCCCAGCCCCGTGCCCGTCAGGGATTGCCTCAGCGTCATCACCGTGGCCACCAACAGCGTGCGTCCTTGGCTGAACACATGGACCGCGACCAATACCCCCGCCGCCGACGCGCACTTGGCAGACCTCGTTGATGACGTGATGTTCGAGTTCGAGATCACCGACTTGCGCATGGGCTTCTACCGTTTGGACCGCTTGGTCGAGGTGGTCGAGCAGGGGCTGAAGTCCTGCATGGGCCCGAGCGGAACACTGCTCGCGCTCGACTGGCAGCACACGTCATATCGCTTCGCACCGCTGGGCGTCGGCGGCCCGGGGCAGCTGGCCTGGCCTTTGAGCCCGTATCCCGACGGGGATTACTACATCTACCTCTCGGAAGACTTCCGGACGGGCAGTTTTGGGCACCCCTGGGAACAGTCCCTCTGTCTGTTCGGTCAGGAATTCCTCGACGCCGCATCCGCGGAGGTGGAGAAGCTGCTCGGCCAGCCGATCCGTAGGTCCGGCAGGGTAGTCGGCACCGCCTGAGTTGGGTCCCGACTCCACAGGCACCAGGGAGTCAACCCCACAGCGCATCCTGATGCCCTCGCTGCTCGTGGCAGCGAGGGCATCAGCCGTCAAACGGCTCGGGTTGTGGGTAACTGCGCGACCCACTTCGTCACCTCGGTCAGATGCTTGGGCTGCAGCCCGAGACGTGGGTCGGGCTGAACGATGAGGGTCGGCGTTCCCCTAGAGGTGCGCTCCGCCGCCCAGCCGTGGTCGAGGCTGGTGAAGTCGTCGTCGATCCAGACGGCGGGGGCGTCTGCCAGCCAGACGTCGACATGGTCACGTTTCCAGAGGTAGCCGTCGGGGTGACTGGTGGTGATCTGGGGGCGAGGCAGGTCGAGGTAAGGGAAGTCGGGTAGCCCCAGGAGGGGCCCGATGATCGTGGTGGCGTCTTTACGCCAGCTCGTGCACTACACGGGGGTGACGAGTCCGCTGGTCACGAGGTCGGTGAGCATGCAGCCGTGGCTCGGGTCGAGCCAGATGGGGACGGGGTCGTCGGGGTGCCGGCCGGCGGGCAGGACGGTGTGGCGGACGTGGGTGGGCGGGGTGCTGCCGTCGGCGGCTGGGAACGGTATAAGGACTCCGTCGATGTCCAGGAACAGGTAGGGCAGGGGCATCGTTGCCTCCGTCGGTCAGCGTTTGCGGGCGGTGATCAGGAGGGTGGTGGGCCACGGGTCGCGGCGCGGGTGCCGCAGCTCCACCGTCGAGGTGATGCCCAGGCCGGTCCGGGAGAGGTGGGCACCCCAGCGGCGGGCGTCGAACTCCCATCGGGCGAGGGGTAGTCGGGTGCGGTCGGGCATGGTGACGTAGTCCTCGCGCGGACGGTCGTCCGTGGATGGATGCCTTCCGGCCCGTGCCGGGTGAGGGACGGAGAAGGCCAGGACACCGCCCGGTTTCAGACGTCGTGAAATGGCGGTGAGGAGGAGCTCGGGGGCGACGGGCCGACGGCGCCGAAGGCGGAGTAGATCGCGTCGAAGGTCTGGCCGGTGGCCTGCAGGTGGTGCAGTGCGTGTCCGGCGGCGAAGGTGGCGCCGTCGATGTGGCCGTAGTGGGAGCGGGCCCGGCGTACCTGGAGGCCGACCAGGTCCACGCCGGTGACGCGGGCCTGGTGGTGCTTCGCGAGGTGGGCCACGTTGTGGCCGGGGCCGCAGCCCAGCTCCAGGATGCGCTTGCCGCGCAGGTTGCGTCCCAGGATCTCGGCGCCGGGACCGATGCCGGCGTGGGTGCTCCATTCCATCCGGGCCGGTGCGGTGAGGGCGTGCGCGGGGGCGGCGGCTGTGCGCTGGGCTGCGTGGGCGTACCAGGGGGAGATCTGGGCGAGCACCTAGACCTCCAGGAGTTGGACCACGTCGTTCAGGTGGCGGCGGACGACGGGGATGTACGCGGGGTCCTTGGCCGGGTCGTCGATCCAGCGGATGGCCTGCTCCATGAACCACTCCACGGCCCACATGCGGTGCCAGCCCAGGGCCCATGCCTCGGCGGCGAGGCTGCCCCGGGCGGCGAGGGCGTCTTCATGACCGCCTGCGGTGACGTACTGCTCCAGGAGCACCCGCATTCGGAAGGGGCTCGGTACGTCGGTGGTGCCGTGGTACGAGGCGAGGTCGATCAGGCCGGGTCCGGTGAAGGCGCGTGCGAAGTCGAGGAGGTGCCAGCCGTTCTCCCCGATGTGGACGCTCGTGGGGTGGAACTCGGAGTGGACCCAGCCGAACGGGTCGAGCGTCGCCCCTTGGACGCGGGTCTCGGCTGCGGCGGAGATCTTCCCCAGCGCGGTCTCGATGTCGTCGCAGTCCGTCCATCGGTCGGCTTTTCGCAGCCGCTGGAGGTGATCGAGGGCTCGGCCGGGCAGGGCTGCGAGGCCGGCACCGTCGAGGAGGGGCAGACCTCCCGCCGGGCGGGCGGCGTGAAGCATGACGGCGGCGGCGACGCCGTCGAGGTCGTCTGCGTCCCGTACGGGGGTGCCGAGGTCGTCCATGAGCATCCCGAGCCACTTGTCCTGCATGGCGGTTGCGTGGAGCGCGGGGACCGGGAGGCCGCGCTGGTATGCCGCCCGCAGGGCCTGGGCCTCGCGGTCGAAGGGTTCCTTGGCGTACTTGAAAACGGCCGTGGTGCCGTCGGGGAAGGTGACGCGTTCGACGCCGGACATGCCCCAGACGCGAATCTCGGTACGTTCGGGGAGGGGCTTGCCGACGAGGGTGCACAGGTCGTCCAGCAGGGTGGCGGACGGGCTCTGGTCCATGGGGGGTCTCCAGGGGCTGGTGGGCTCCGGGGCGGGCGCGCGCGAGCTGGCCCGCCCCGGAGCCGTACTGGGGGCGGGGTTACTCGGCTGCGGTCACGCGGTGGGCGTAGACCTGCTCGATCCAGCCCGTCTTGAACTCGGCCAGGTCGTCACGGAAGTTCGCCATCGAGGCACCGTAGGGCGCGACGACGCCGCCGGACTGGTCCGGCACGGATTGGCAGCCGTGCACGAGCCGGCCGCCGAGCGCGGTGTGGGCTTTGATGGACTCGATCCGGCGGTGCTCGTTGAACCAGCCGCCGTGGTAGACCTCGTCCAGCATTCCGCCCGTCGCTTCGTCCAGGTCGAAGACGACGGAGGTGGCGGCGGGGAAGAACCAGCACGGGCCGACGTTGGAGATGTGCCCGTCCAGCTCGACCTTGTTGAGCGCCATCAACGTCGCTGCCTCGCGCAGCATGCGCAGGTGGTCGGCGGTGATCTGCGGGAGGCCGAGGCCGGCCAGGTGTTCCTCGCGGAAGAGGTACGTGTACACCCCGTACGCCGTCGCCAGCACGCGGGCCGCGTCGGAGGTGGACTCGCCGTGGTTCTTGATGAAGTCGAGGGCGAGCTGCTCGACCGCGCTCTCGGTCGTCTCGTCCACGTCCAGGAGCTGGGCCTTCACCAACTCCCAGTCGGCGACGAGCCAGGTGCTGGACTCGAAGCGGAAGAAGTACTCGGCCGGGTCGATGGTGATGCGCCGGCCGTCCACCTGGATGCCGGGCAGGCGGTTCCAGCGGGGGTCGAAGGCGTCGGGCAGCTCGACCGTGATGGTCGCGGTGTCGATGGTGGTCACCGTGTCTCCGTCTCTGATCGTCCGGGCCGGGGCACAGGAATGCCCGAGCCCGTTGGGGCGTACGGAACTTGGGGGCCGCCCGGCCCGAGAGTGGGGCGGCTGTCGATAAGTGAACCGCCCGCTACGCAGAGTGGGTACGGTGTGACCGAGGTCAAGCGGTATACACGGTTTACGGATCCAGAGCGGAGGCGATCGTGTCGACACCGACCAGCGCCAACTCCCGCCTACGCGAGACGATCAACGCCGCCGGGTGCACGTACGACGCGCTCGCCAAGGACGTACGCCGCATCGCCGCCGAGAACGGCGAACTGCTCCAGACCAACAAGTCGGCCATCGCCCACTGGGTGGGCGGTGCCCGCACGCCGTCCGGCCAGGCAGGCCAGTACCTCGCCGAAGCCCTCTCCCGGCGGCTGGGCCGCGTCGTTACCCGAACCGAGCTCGGCCTCCACTCACCCGACACGGAGTCGCCACCGGACACCGACCCCGTCACCGCGGTCACCGACCTCGGCCGTGCGGACGTCGAGCGTCGCCGCTTCCTCGCCATCGCCGCGTTCACCACGGCCGGCGTGGCCATGCCGCTCCTGCACGACCACGAAGCCACCTCGCGGATGCTCCGTGCCCGCACCGCCCGCTCCCTCGTCGGCAGCGACGACATCGACGTCGTACGACAGATCACGGCAGCCTTCAGCGCCGCCGACGAACGGCTCGGCGGCGGGCACGGCCTGACCACAGTCACCGCGTACCTCGCCGACACAGCCGCACCTATGCTCCGTGGACGCTTCCCCTCGGAACCCTTACGCCAGGCCGCCTTCGGCGCCGTCGCCGAACTCGCCTACCTCGCAGGGTGGAAGCACCACGACTTGGGCCACGAAGGGGCAGCTCAGCGCTACTACCAGGTCGGCTATCAACTCGCCTGCGAAGCCGACCCCCACGGCCATGCCGCCTGGATGATGCGCGCCCTCGCCCACCAGTCCCTCAGCCTCAAGCAACCCCACCACTGCGTGGACCTCGTCAAAGGAGCCCTCACCCGCGGCCTCGGCCACGTAGACGGCCAGACGGAAGCGCTCCTTCACATCACGCACGCCCGCGCCTACGCAGCGGTCGGCGAGAACCCATTGGCCGCTCGTGCTCTGCTCGCCGCCGAAGACGCGCTCCTGCGCGAGGACGGTCCCCAGCCCAGCTTCTCCCGCGTCAGCGGCCCCGCCGCCGGCACCGTGGCCAGCCACACCGCCCGCACGCTGACCGACCTCGCCGACCACATCGGCACGGAACAGCAGCACCGCGACGCGCTCACCCGCTGGGACCCGGAGAAGTACAAGCGAGTCCACGCCCTCACTCACGCCGACCTCGGCGACAGCCTCGCCGCTCAGGCCCGCGCCGACGAAGCAGTCGCCGCCTGGACCCAGGCCCTGCTCCTCATGGAGGGCATGACCTCCGACCGCACCCGCAAGGCGATCACCTCGATCCGCTCCACGCTCGCGGTCTACCAGCGGCGCAAGGTACCCGGTGCCGCCGATCTCGCTCGCCGCGCTCGCGAGGCCCTCGCCTAGCATGCCCAACAACGTCCGACGAAGGGAACCCCGTGGCCCAGCAGACCGACAACCGCCCCCCAGCTCTCAAGCCGGCGCTCGACTCGATGACCCTGCTGGTCGCGGCCGTCATCGTCCACGACAAGGCCACCAACCGCGTCGTCCTCCTCCAGCGCAGCGAAAACGCCAAGTTCGCCCAGGGCATGTGGGACCTCCCCGTCGGCAAGAGCGAACCGGGCGAGCCCATCACCGAAACCGCCGTCCGCGAGCTCTACGAGGAGACCGGCCTCACGGTGAAGCCCGAGTCCCTCAAGGTCGCCCACATTATCCACGGCGCCTGGGGCGTCGAAGCTCCCAACGGCTTCCTCACGGTCGTGTTCGCCGCCCACGACTGGACCGGCGAACCCGAAAACCGCGAACCTCGCAAGCACTCTCAGGTCCGCTGGGTCGACGCCAACGCCATCCCCAAGGCGTTTGTGGATACCACTGCAAGTGCCCTCAGCCTGTACTTGAACGGTGGGACCGAGGTCTCCCTGGACGGCTGGCCGGCAGACTAAGCACGATGGGTCTAGCTCGACACGGCCACTCGCTCAGATGTTCACTTGCGTTGACAGGTGCAGGCTCCGGTAACTTCAGCGTCTATCCAGGGCCGTGATGGCACTGCATCGTGGACGTCAAAGCCATCCCTGACGAGCACGTTGGCCACCGGCGTGCCGCGATGGGATGGCGGGGGGTGGATGGCCACGGCTGTCTACGAAGAACTTCAACGGGACCGGCGCTTTGGCGAGGCGGGGGTCTCGATGTTGGTCGAGCTAATGCGTCAGGAGCTACGGCACTTTCAGGTGCTCACTCGGGAGAGTGGATTTACTGAAGAGGCTGTCCTGGAGCACACCCATGCCTTCTTCGCCGATAAAGCCCGTCGCCTTACCGTCTCGTTGGTCGTTGAGGCCGCCGACGAGGACGCAGTGAGGCGTATAACTCGCATTTCAATCCGACGTTGGCTCGTGTCAAGGGCCCGCAAGGTCAGCGCCACTGGTGGTGTGCGTCGTCGGGTTGAGGAGCTGCTCAGTGAAGAAGCAGCCTTTGAGCGAGTGCCGGAGTCCGAGCCGGGCGGGGGAGCCTGGCGTCTGGCGGGTTCCGGTGCTGCGCCGTGGGACGGGGACGCAACCCGCATCGTTGAGGCTGCGGCAACTGTACGGGTTCGGCCTGTGCGTGCATGGAAGAGTGAGACGCGCCGAGGCCCGGTGGCGGAGCGGGCGGATCTGGTAGCGATCCTGGAAGCGATGCTCGTAGCGGCTGGTGGGAGCGTCGAGGTTGCTGAACTGACTTACGGGATGTCGTTGCGATTCCCCGCATGGGCCGACCCATTCGAGATCTCTCTTGAGGGCCTGCATGACGAGGGGCCTGGCGAGGTGGCTGTCGTTGGGGACTCGGCTGCTCAGAGCGCGATGATCGAGGCGGAGGCGCTGAATGTGTTGCGCCAGCTGCGCCCCCAGGACAGGCGGATCTTGCTCCTCCTGCGGGAGAACGATGTGGCGGAGGTTCAGCGGGTCTTTGCGTGCGGGCGTAGCTCGGCTTATGCGCGGATGCAGACACTTCGTCGATTGGTTGCTGACCTCGTTGTCGACAGTGAGCATCCCTTCGCAGTGGTTCTGCGCCTGGAGGAGTTGTGTGAGCGAGAGGTCGTGGACTCTGATGTCAGTGCGGCGTCAGAACATAGGGGAGGAACATCTGTTCGATTCGCTGAGGGGGCGAGATGACCGATCACATGACTGCGCTGCTTGAGTTGGCTCGTGAAGCCGCTGCACCTGAGGACCTGACCAGCAAGGGTCTGGAGGCGCGCTTCGGCCTGCCGGAAGCAGCCGAGCCTTCCACTGGGCAGGTGTGGCGTGCCAGGTGGGAGGAGGATTCCTTGCTCGTGCTCGTGCTGGGAGTGCAAGGTGCGCAGGTGGAAGTTGCGCCGATCACCATCGAGCCGACGGGGCAGGATGACCGGTCTGTCGTGGTCTCCGCTGAAGCCACATCGTTCGGTGTCGACACCACCGCATGGTGTGGCCTGCGAGGAGAACTCCCCTTCCGGGTACTGGATCGAGTTGTAGATGAGTGGTCCGCGGAGATCACCCGGTGTGTTGTCGACGAAACCCCCTTGGCAACGTCAACGCGGCTCGGTCGTCGGGTGCCTGAGGATGAGGAGCTTCGGCGTGACATCGCAGCGACGGTGGATCGCCTCGGCCGCGTGCCTGCCTTTGCGGTACCCAAGCCTGGCGGACCGCCTCTCCGCGACCTGAGGAAGGTGGTTAGCCTGCCTCTTGCTGCAATTCGGGAATGCTTGGGTGTCTCCCAGTCCGAGGCGATGGACATCATGCGGGCTCGGAAGCCTCTGACAACGGACCAAGTGCGGGTCCTGGCATATAGGGCCGGCGTTACCGCTGCGAGTATCGATGAATGTCTCCCTGGACTACCGGCTCTTGGAATCGATGAGGTCGAGCATCCGCGTTGGCGTGGCCTGCTCACCTACCTCGCGCGCACGAACGGTCGAACGGAGGCGGACACGAGGCTGCGTGTGGCACATGGTGCTTTCGCGCTAGCCGCGCGTCAGAGCAGCCAGGGAGACGGTGGTGTGGGCCTATGGCGTCAGCGCATCCAGCGCTATTTGGATGCAGAGCTGCCCGCAGGAGCGCCTAGTGACTACTAAGGGTTACCTGCGAACCATGGCCATGGCGCAGGCTGCCGAAATGGTTCGTGTCCTGGAAGAACGTCAGCCTGGCGCGGCTGGTCGGTTGGCTGTCGATGCTCTGGACGAACTGAGGTCGTGGCCGACACTCCAGGTGCGCCTTGTGGAGGAGGTCCAGGGCGACGGGTCGGGCTGCTCGGTGGCTGGCAGTTATCGAGATGATCTCGTGCCGCCCGCAGTGGTCGTCGCCGTGGCAGCGTCTCCAGGGCGCCGTCAGTTCACTGCATTGCACGAGCTCGGCCATCATCTTCAGCAGACCGACGAGGTCCTGGGAGAGGCCGTCATGGCTGTGGATGCCTCCGAGGAGTTTGAAGATCTGGCGTGCGACGCGTTCGCCGCGCGAATCCTATTGTCGGATGACCTCGCCGCCACCCACATTGAGGCCCGAGGGCCGACGGCAGACGGTGTGGCTGGGCTATACCGGTCTTCGTTGGCGTCCAGGGCGGCGTGTTGCGTGAGGGCCGCTGACCGGCTTGTTGGGCCAGGAGCTGTCATCCTTTGCACACCGGCTGGCGTTGTGAGCTTCGCTGCTGGCCGCGGAGAGGTCCGTCCTCCAGCCCGCGGTACCGATCAGTCGGCCACGCCGCTTTTGCGGGCAGCGCTACCACGTCTCGCCCGGAATCCCGGCGACATCGTTACGTCGAATGCCACAGCCATTGAGTATCGCGACGGCTCTCGGTATGAGTCTCTGTATGGTCAGGCCGCCATGTGCGATGGCTACGTTGTTGCCGTACTTACCGTCCACGATCCGGCTTGGCGCAACTTCGCTCTGCCGCGCGGTACTGGATGGGCACCCAGCGGCAGCTCATCCTGGGACTGCGAGACCTGTCACGACTCCTTCGAGAAGATCGCCAACTGTTCCACATGTGGCCAGCCTCAGTGCCCGGCTGGCCACTGCAGCTGCACCCTGAGGGCGGAACTGGTCTGTGAGAAGTGCTTCATGAGTCGGCATCGGTCTCAGTTTCCACCGGGGAACAAGACGTGTCGCGAGTGCGTGGAGTGACCTAAGTCACGGCGGTGCGTCGTGGACGACGGGACTGGTGGGGCGTCAGACGTGGGCGAAGGGGCCAATCGGGCCCCTGAGATCCCGATAGCGCCCAGCGCGCCCGTCCAAGGAGGACCTAATGGTCACCACGATCGAAATACTGCATGACGACGTTGACCCTGTTCCGGCGCGCTCCAAGCGCATGAGTTTGCACCTGCTGCAGCACATCGATCCCACGTTTGCCGGCCTGAGTGAGTGCCTTAACCTGCGCTACGCCGAGAAGCACGGTTTCACGATCGAGGAGGTGACTGTTGGAGCAGTCCCGGCGCTTCTCTACTCGGGGGTGATCGACTCGGGGCGGCCTCCCGAGTGGGCCTCCACGGTGGCTGGGCTGACCGGTGTCCGTCCACGCGGCGCCAACCGGACCGCCGCCTCCGTGCTCCTTATCCCCGTCGACGGGGAGGTGTTCGCTCTCACCTACGGCATGGGGCACCTGCTGCTTGCTCCGGGTACGACCACCCCAGGGTTCGGCCTCTCCTTTGCCTTGCGCGCTCTTGTTCCCGATGCCGTGCGCCAGGTAACGCACACTGCCATGGACGCGCGAGGCCGCACTGATCGGAACTCCGTCTCCCTTGACCAGAGCATCGCCAGTTTCGGAATCGAACCGTACGGCGAAATCGTCAGTCGCCTGGCGGGGAAGCCGAAAGAGATCGCTCTTACTTTCAGCCGAGGGCGCAGCCGGTCCGCACAGATCACAGGCACCGACTCCCTCAGGATTCACCTGGGGGCGCACCCCGAGGACCTGCTCGCGGACCTTGCTGAGATCCTGCGCATCTACAGGGAAAGCAGCGAGGCGTCGGAGTTCGGTTTCATTGCAAAGGTCCGCCCTCTCAAGCCTTCCGACACTCGTCGTACGCAGCTCGACGCCATCCTCGACTCCATGCTTGGGGCCAATTCGCCTGACGACCGGATCGCGCTGACTGTCCCTGCCGTACACCTTGATGGTGAGGATGCGGCGAATGCCTATGCGCTGAAGGTTGGCCCTGGGCCCCGGCTGGTTGTGCGTGACCTCTCTCTCGACGTCGTGCGTGACGCGGTCGCATCCGTTCAGGCGGGCCAGCGGCTTTCGGCTCTGGCGAAGGGGACCATCCAGGCATACTCGGACGAGCGGGCGAGTGAGGCTGCCAGTGGGGCTATTGCGGCTCACAAGTGGATCGCGGCCGAGGCCAACATCGGCACCAGTCGCTTCTTCCACCATGAGGGACGCTGGTTCGAGATCGGTGATCAGCACCGGGAGATTCTTCAGCAGCAGGTCGATGAGATCGTTAACCTTCCGGCCGGCATCGTGCTCCCTGACTGGACGCCCGACCTGAAGGATGAAGCCGCGTACAACGAAGCGGTGGCGGCAGCCCTCCCTGGTTACGTATGCCTCGATCGTGACCTTCTGTACACGAAGCAGCACCCTCGCGGTATCGAGGCTTGTGATCTCCTCGGCCCCGAGGATGAGCTGATCCACGTCAAGCGGGCCAGCTCCACGGCCCCTCTCAATCACCTCTTTCAGCAGGGGCGCGCCTCGGTCGAGGCGCTTCGCTGGGATCCGGAGGCCCGGGAGAAGTTCATCGCCAAGGTCCGCATGGCGGATCCGACGCGGTCGATCTCGGACGATTTCATTCCCAGCAAGGTCGTCTACGCGATCAGCCTTTCCAAGGGGAAGCCGGTGACTAGCTCGTCTCTGTTCACGTTCGCGCAGGTTTCCCTGCTCCAGGCGGCCGTAGCGCTTCGGAATACCGGTATCGATGTGGTCGTGGCCAACATCGACACCGTGGGTTAGGGGGAGGGCTGGGTGCGGACTGGTGCACTGCCTGTCCGCACCCAGTCCGCAGGACGCCCGTAAGCGACCGTCGGGACCCAACGTACGCCAACTGAGAAATGCCTGGTCAGCGGCTTAGATGCGGCTCTGCTGCAGGTCAGGATCGGGCTTCAGACATTCCGCTTCAACGTGTGAGCGGATGGAATAACACCAGGTCGGCGGCCTGGCAACACACAGGTCAGATGGGGTCGGCTCCTCCGGGAGCCGGCCCCTGCTGTTTCCCGTGCTGGATGGTTGCCGGATCTCCTGATGTGCCATCACCTGGGGGTGGGGCCTTGGTCGGCAAGTGGTTCGAGCATCGGCTCGAAGGCGGAGTCCTCCTCATCGGGCACGTGCGGGAGGAAGCCGTCGGGGACGGTGCGGGCGGCGGTGGCGAGGAGGCGGTCCAGTACTTCCTGGTCGGTGGCCGGGGGCAGCCCCAAGGCGGCGAGGAGGCGGTCGCGGACGACGGGGTGGTCCGGGTGGTCTTCGAGGTAGTCGGAGCTGAGGGCCGGGGAGCGGAAGCCGGCCAGGGCGTCGTGCCACGACGGGAGGGCGATGGCGAGGGTCAGCGCCTCGGCGAGGGACTCGGCGATCAGGGAGGCCCGGCCCTCGGAGTCGGTGTAGAGGACAGGGCGGGGGCCGCCGGGGACGGCTGGGCCGCAGAGGTAGTGGGTGCCGCCCGCGTTGCAGCCGGCGACAGGCTCCACCGGGAGGCCGTTGGGCAGGGCGATCAGCTCGATCGGGTCCGTGCGGGCGGGATCGAACTCGCCGTCGCGGGCCAGATAGGTGGCGACCTCGGGATGCGCGGCGATCCTGCGAAGCAGTGCGTCGTCGGAGAGGGCGGCCGGGTTGAGGGCCGCGGAGATCGCAGGGGTGAGGGGATGCCCGGCGAGGACGTGGCGGACGGCGTCGAGGGGAACGGGGCGCTCGTAGTAGTCCTCGAAGTGGGCCTGGACGGCCTCGGGGGAGCGGTCGGCGAGGAGGTGGAAGAGGAATCCGGAGCCGTCCGGGTCCTCGCTGCCGGGCGGGAAGGCGATGCCCGAACCGGTGCGCCAGGCCGTGTCGCCGGTCTCCCGCCACAGGCAGGCGGTGACCCGAGGGGCGTCGACGCCCTCCTCGCGGAAGGCGGGCTCGTCCAGGAGCGGACGCAGTGCGGCGGGCACGTCGTCGATGACGCCGGGCCAGACCTGCTCGTCGTCCGTCCCGTACGGGCTCATCTCCGACTCGTGGTCGAAGCCGCGTATGAGCACGCCGTCCGGGGTGAAGAGGACCGAGTAGTCGTCTCCCGAGCCGTTCTCCATCAGGGCCGCTTCCTCGCCGGGGCCCCAGGTGGCGTCGAAGGTGTAGCAGCAGAACCTGGGGTCGTCGCCGATCGTGGCGTCAAGAACGGCCAACGCGCGCAAATGAATGCGGAGTTCGGCAGGATCGGGGAGGAGGGCGGCGGTCTCGTGCACGGTGCTCATGGCGTCATGGAAGCAGCCGCCACTGACAATCCCGCGCGGTGGCGCCGCTCCCTTCGGCGGACTCCGGCCGACCGCAGGCGTTCCCTGCGCAGGATCAGGTGGTGTACACGGTGGAGCGATGCCCGATGGGCACGATCCGGCGCACCAACTCACCGTTGTCGATCGCGTAGACGACGCGATAGGCGCCCACTCGTGGGCGACGGCGTTCCGGCCGGGATACGAGTGCGGTGGTGCTGAAGCCGAGCGGGTCCCTTTCCGATTCGGTCAGTCCGGCCGGAACGCGCAGCGCCATGGCGCGGGGGATCGTGCGGAGTCCGGCCCGGCCTCGGGCCGGAAGAGAATCCGTGATCCAGAAGGATGAGGGCAACCGGGCAACCGGACAGTTTGCGGCGGCCTTGTTCTTGATCCGTGGCGCGGCATCGCCGCGCTGCAGCAGTCGGGCGATCACTGCATCCGGCAGGGAAGGGCGAGCGTTCTGGGGGACTGCCGGATCGATCTCCGGCAGACCTGCTGTGGCCGGTGGCTGAAGCGTCAGGTGTTCCGTGAAGCGCTGTCCGGCTCCTTTCCGGGCAGGGGCGGGCCGCTCGGGTCACCGTGCGGGCGGGGTGGTGCGACCCGTGGGGAATGACTGGGTGCCGAGCACGCGCAGCAGGTCCAGCCGCTCGCGGGTCTCGGGGTCCGCCGGGGTGAGGACGAGCAGTTGCTGGCCGAGGTCGGGCGTCAGCAGGGTCTCGCAGTCCATCAGTAGCGGCCCCACCCGCGGATGCAGGATGGTCTTGCGGTCGGCGCGTCTGACCGACACCTCGTGCTCGGCCCACAGGCGGCTGAAATCGTCGCTCGCGGCCTGCAACCGCTCGACCAGGCCCGTGACCTCCCGGTCGCCGGAGCGGCGGCCGGCCGCGGCGCGCAGGTCGGCCACGAGGTAGCGGGCGTGATGCTCCTGATCCTCGGCCGGGGCAGCCGACCGGGCGGCCGGGTCGGTGAACCAGCGGTAGACGGTGTAGCGGCGGTCACCGGCGAAATCGACGTGGTCGCCCGTGAGCAGGGCGGCTGCCCGGTTCTGGGCCAGGATCTCGCCCAGGTCCGACAGGACCATGGCGGGGGTGTGCCCGAGCAGGTCGAGCATGCGCATCAGGCCGGCGCGGGCCAGTCGGGCGACCCCGTCGGCGGGCGGGGGCCGATGGCCGGCCAGGTGGAACAGGTGGTCGCGCTCGTCCTCTGACAGGCGCAGTGCACGGGCCAGGGCGCCCAGGATCTGGACCGAGGGCCGGCTGCTGCGGCCCTGCTCCAGGCGTACGACGTAGTCCGTCGACATACCGGCGAGCATGGCCACCTCCTCCCGGCGCAGACCGCTGGTGCGGCGGCGGGGGCCGTCCGCCACGCCGGCTTCGGCGGGACGGATCGCCTCGCGACGGCGGCGCAGGAAGTCGGCGAGCTGCTCACGTTGCATGCCTTCATGGTCGCGCCCGGACGGCAGTTCATCCAGGGAGCGCCGCTCCCTGGATGAACGCTCCTCTCCCGCACACGCCTGATTCCACTCACTGTGGAAGACGGACCGACGACGAAGGAGAGCACGATGCAGATGCGAACCCTGGGCCACACCGGCCCGACCGTTTCCGCCCTGGGCCTGGGAGCCATGGGCATGTCCGGCGCGTACGGCGAGGCCGACCGCGAGGAGAGCATCGCCACGGTGCGCGCCGCGCTGGACGCCGGCGTGACGCTGATCGACACGGGCGACTTCTACGCCATGGGCCACAACGAACTGCTGCTCGCCGAGGCGCTGCGCGGCCGGAACCGGGACAGCTACCGGCTGAGCGTCAAATTCGGCATGCTGAGCGGGCCCGGCCCGACGTTCGGCGGGCAGGACGGCCGCCCCGAGGCGGTGAAGAACTTCCTGGCCTACTCGCTCACCCGGCTGGGTGTCGACCACATCGACGTCTACCGTCCCGCCCGGCTGGACCCGGCGGTACCGATCGAGGAGACGGTGGGGGCGATCAAGGAGATGATCGACGCCGGCTACGTGCGCCATCTGGGTCTCTCGGAGGTCGGCGCCGCGACGATCCGCCGGGCACACGCCGTGCAGCCCGTCTCCGACCTGCAGATCGAGTACTCGTTGATCTCCCGCGCGGTGGAGGCGGAGATCCTGCCCACGCTGCGGGAGCTGGGCATCGGGATGACCGCCTACGGCGTTCTCGGCCGGGGTCTGATCTCCGGGCACTGGTCGGCCGGCCGCAGCGCGGGACCCGGCGATTCGCGCGGGCGCAGTCCGCGGTTCTCGGAGGAGAACGTGGCTCACAACCTCGCCCTCGTGGAGGCGCTGCGCCGGATCGCTGAGGCGAAGGGCTGCACCGTCGCCCAGCTGGCCATCGCCTGGGTGGCCGCACAGGGCGAGGGCATCGTGCCCCTGGTGGGTGCCCGCACCCGGCAGCGGCTGACCGAGGCGCTGCCCGCACTGGACGTACGCCTCACCCCCGAGGACCTCGCCGGCATCGAGGAGGCGGTACCGCTCGGCGCGGCACGTGGTGACCGCTATCCGGCTGCCTTCATGTCAGCCCTCGGCGCGGGCAACTGAGCGGAGCCATCGGGAGTGGGGTCCCGCGCAGGAACGTGCGGGAACCTGCGTTCTCCCGACGCTGCCTGCGCGGCGTGATCTGCCCGACCTGATCGATCGTGCTCCGGATTATCGGAAGGCAGCAGACTTAATCGTCGTGGAGCGCTTTATCGCAGCGATTGAGGCCGGCGGTCGGTGTGCCTATTTCGCCTCGACAAGCAGGCCGGGTGGGGGAATTTCTCAGCTGCTCGCTCTGTGCTTGTGCGAGTGCCTGCGCACCCACGCCGCGTACGCAGTCCGTGCACCGCCGCGCCGTCGCCCGCCGTGACGCGCTCACCGCGACCTCCGCCTCCCGCAGGAACGCGCGGCCGACCGCGGTGGGCACCAGGCCGGCCGGGGTGCGGGTGAACAGTTGGACGCCGAGGTCCCGCTCCAGGCTCCGGATCTGCTGGGACACCGACGGTTGGGCGACGTGCAGCCGCTCCGCGGCCGCCGTCACCGAGCCCTCCTCGGCGATGGCAAGGGCGTACTCGAACTGACGGAGGCTCATCGGCTCGTACTCTCCTCGGCCGGCACGGTGGCCCATGCGGTCCGGATCGGCAGGCCGTCGCGTTCCGACCTCCGCGGATTCAGGGTGAACATGCCGGTGCCGGTGCCGGTGCCGGTGCCGGTACCGGCGATCGGGCGTTCCGGAGGGCTGGGCACATCGGTGCGACTGGGCGACATGAAAGTGCCTCCTTCCGCCGGACGTCGTGGTTACAGAGGATGAGGATGTCCCCTGCAATAAGTCGTGCACCGTGGGAAGGATTCCCCATGGGTGGATCCGTCTCGTATATGCGGTTGCGGGCATATAGCTGGTGTCGTATATTCGTCTGGTGAGTACTCCGGCAAGTGACGTCATCGCCGTACTCGCCGAGCCCAACCGTCGGCGCATACTCGACCTCCTCAAGGACGGCGAGCGGCCCGTTGGCGAGCTGGTCGACGAGCTGGGGCTGACGCAGCCGGCCGTCTCCAAGCACCTGCGCACTCTGCGCGATGCCGGACTGGTCGAGGCCAGGGTCGACGCCCAGCGGCGGCTGTACCGGATACGCCCGGAGCCGCTGGCCGAGCTCGATGCGTGGCTCGCCTCCTACCGCAGCCTGTGGAGCGCGAGCCTGGACCGCCTGGGCCGGCATCTGGAGGAAGGAGCATCATGAACACCCCCACAGGACCCATGGGACCCGCAGACCCGGCCGAAGCCACGCTGAGCACGGGCGGCGCCCGGCCGGTTCTGCGCTTCGAGCGCGTTCTGGCCCGGCCTCCCGAGGCGGTCTGGCGGGCGATCACCGACCGCGAGGAACTCAAGGCGTGGTTTCCGTCCGAGGTCATCGCCGACGCCTGGGAGCCCGGCGCCAAGATCAGCTTCCCGTTCCCCGGGACCGACATGACCCTCACCGGCACTGTTCTGGAAGCGGAGGCGCCCCACACGCTCGCCTACACCTGGGGTGAGGAAACCCTCCGCTTCACCCTGACGCCGGAGCCGGACGGCCGCACCCGCCTGGTGTTCACCGACGAGACGCCCCCGGGCATCGCTGCCCGCAACGCGGCCGGCTGGCAGATGTGCCTCGGCCACCTCGCTGGTGAAACCGTCGCCGCCGATGCCTGGAAGAGCCACTTCGACCGCTACACCGCCGCGTTCGAACCGGCCCTCGGTCCGCAGCAAGGCCCCCCGGCCGGCAGCTGAGGACACGGCGAGACCCGCCGGACATCCCCACGCCGCTACAAGGGCCCCCGCTCGGTGGTGCGCCGGTCCGCAACTCCCGGAATCGGGTGAAATCGCCCGCGCGGGCCAGGCTCCAGCGGGCGAAGGCACGCTGGGATCCGCTCGACGTGTTCCACCATCCGCTCGCGGTCCAGCGGCCCGCACACCGACCTGCGCGACCAGCCGTGCCGGCCCTCCCGCCCGCCCGGACCGGCACGGCTACAACGCGTCGCCGAAGACCTCGGCCAGCTCACGCCATTCGGCCCGGGGCAGCCCGGCGCTGCCCTCGTCCGCGGTGATCACCTGCAGGGCGACGTGATCGGCGCCGGCATCCAGGTACTGCTGGGTCCGCGCCTTCACCTGCTCGGCGTCGCCCAGGGCGAAGAGGGCGTCCAGCAGACGGACGCTGCCGCCGCCCTCGAAGTCGCTCTCCAGGAACCCCAGGCGCAGCAGGTTGTCCGTGTAGTTGGGCAGCTGGAGATACCTTCCCAGCATGGTCCGCGCGGTGGTGCGGGCCCGGTCGGGGTCGGTGTCGAGCACGACGGAGAGCTCCGGGGCGAGCAGCGCGTCGGGGCCGAGCGCCTCGCGCGCCTCCGCCGTGTGCTCGGCGGTGACGAGGTAGGGGTGCGCGCCCAGCGCCCTGTCGGCGGCCAGCCTCAGCATCTTCGGGCCGAGCGCCGCGAGAACCCGATGCCCGGAGTCCACGGGCGGGGTGGCGGCGTCCAGTGCGTCGAGGTACGCGGCCATCGCGCTGTACGGCTTCGCGTACTGCGGCACCATCGGGCCGTGGCTGACGCCCAGGCCGAGGACGAACCGCCCGCGCGCCTGCGCGTCGATCTCCGCGATCCGCGCCGCCACGTCCTGCGCCGTGTGGTCCCAGATGCTCAGGATGCCGGTGGCGACGGTGGCCTTGCGGGTGGCGGCGACGATCGCCGCGGCGTCGTCGGGCGAGGGGCTGCCGCCGATCCAGAGCGTGCCGTACCCCAGGTCTTCGAGCTCGGCGACGGCTTCCGCGATGGCTCGCCCGCCCGCGTCGTCCGTCCGCGACCCGTGCAGGGCGCTGCTCCAGATTCCGACCCGTCCGAATGCCTCACGCGTCTCAGAAGTCATGCAGTGGCCAACAGCGACCCGCGCCCGCTATTCCCGGCCGGGCCGGTATTCACCCGAGCGCACGCGGGACGGTGGGCACGGGTGCTGCGTGCACCCCCTGGCCCATACTCGCCGCATGGACGTCGTCGAGATCCTTGAGGCCGCCGCGCTGCTCGTGCCCGAGGACGTGGCCACCAGCAACGACTTCACGGCCTCCGACGTCTGGGACGACCTCGCGCACGACGAGTGGGAGGCGGCGCTCTGCGTGCTGCAGGAGTCGGCCGACGGATGGACCGCGCCGGCGAATTTCTGGGAGCGGCTGGGGCGTGCGGCGGAGATGCTGGGGTTCGAACGGAGCCGCGAGTGGTGCCGGTGGCGGGATACCGAGACGCGCACGGGCCTGGTGGTCCGGGCCGACCTCGTACTCCGCCCGGCGGGCGAGACGTTCCGGCGCACGCCGATTCCGGGTGCCGGGGTACTGCGACCGATGTGGGGCATCGGCAACCGGCGACGCGACGGAGAACCCGAAGGGGACATCGCCCGGGTATGGGTCGAGTTCGCCCCCGAGCTCCGGCCCGGTGACCGGGCCCCCGTACGGCTCCTGCCCCTGGACCCGAGCCGGTGGCGCCACCTGGTCCCCGGGGACCGGATCACGCTGTACGAGTGTGCAGAGGCGGGCGGGACCGCGACGGTCCTGGAGCCACGGCCGCCCGCCTGACCGTCCGGGCCGGTCGGCTGTGCCGCCCGTCGAGACCGCCGCCCACCGCCGGGTTCAGCCCTCCTGCGGGGGTTCCACCCGCGCCAGCCACGCGGTCAGGAGCGGCTCCAGGGCCGCCGCCTCGTCCCCGGTCAGCGCGTCCAGGAGGCGGCGTTCGTTGCGCATGTGCTCCGTGAACGCCTGGTCGATCAGCTCCCGGCCCGCGTCGGTGAGGGCGACCACCCGGCCCCGGCCGTCGCCGGCCGCGCGGCGGCGGGTGACCAGGCCGGCGCGCTCCAGACGGTCGATGCGCTTGGTCATCGCACCGGTGGTGACCATGGTGTGCGTCGCCAGCTCCCCGGGGGCCCGCTCGAACGGCGTACCGGCCCGCCGCAGAGCGGCCAGTACGTCGAACTCGCCCTCGCTCAGGCCGAATCGCCGGTACACCACGCAGAGCTCCTCCGTGAGCAGCCCGCCGAGCCGGTGCAGCCGTCCGATCACGCCCTGCGGGCTCACATCGAGGTCCGGGCGTTCGCGGTGCCACTCCGCCTGGATGCGCGCGACGTGGTCCAGGGGCTGAGGGGTGGGGGCGGCGGGGGAATCGGGGGAGGAATCCTGCATGGCTTCACTATAGCTTCCGTGGAAGGCATAATAATTTCCATGGAAGCTGCATTGCGATGGGTGCTGATCACGGCGGTCGCGCCGGTGGCCTGGGGCACCACCTACTACGTCACCCACACCTACCTGCCGGCGGAGACCCCGCTGTACGGTGCCACGGTCAGGGCCCTCCCCGCCGGACTGCTGCTCCTGGCCGTCCGGCGGGAGCTGCCCCGCGGCTCCTGGTGGTGGAAGGCCGCGGTCCTCGGCGTCCTCAACATGGGCGGGTTCTTCGCCCTCGTCTACGTCGCCGCGCAACTGCTCCCGACCAGCACCGCCTCGACGATCATGGCGGCCTCGCCGGTGGCGATGATGCTGATCGCCTGGGCACTGGTCGCGGAACGGCCGGGCCTGCTGCCCCTGCTCGGCGCCGCCGCGGGAATCGCCGGGGTGTGCCTCATGTTGCTGACCGGTTCGGTCTCCGTCGACGCCCGCGGAGTGCTGGCCTCGGTCGCCGCCATGCTGATGTCGTCCCTCGGCTACATCCTCGTCAAGCGCTGGGGCGCCGGTGCCGACGTGCTCGCCTCGACCTCCTGGCAGCTGATCGCCGGTGGCCTCCTGCTGCTGCCCCTCGCCGCCGTGGTGGAGGGCGCGCCGCCCGCGCTCGACGGGCCGGCCGTCCTCGCGTTCGGGTACGTCGCGGTGGTGGCGACCGCGGTCGCGTTCGCCGCCTGGTTCACGGGCCTGCGCCATCTGCCCGCCGCGACCGTCGGCCTGGTCGGCCTGCTCAACCCGGTGACCGGGGTACTGCTCGGCACCCTGATCGCCGGGGAGTCGCTCACCCTCAGGCAGGTGTGCGGCCTCGTCCTGGTGCTGGGCGGAATTCTCCTCGGCCGCCCGACGGCCCGCCGGCCGGACGAGGCGCGCCCCTCCGGAGCCGGGCGACCCGCAGGCCCCACCGGGGCCGGCCGCCCCCCGGAGTCCGCCGGGGCGCCCGGATCGTCTACGGCTGGGTAACCCTCAACTCCCGTACGCCCGCGGGCTCGTCCGCATCCGCGGAGCGGACCGTCACCCGCACCTCGCGGGCCACCGCGCCCGCCCGGTACGGCTCCCAGTGTTCCCCGTCGGCCGAGGTCTCCAGCCGGTGGGCGGCGGGGCGTACGTCCGTCCACTCCGGCACGACCGCCGTCACCGCCGCCGTCCGCCCCAGATCCACGGTCAGCGTGCCCGTCGCCCCGTCAGGGGACCAGGCCGTCGCCGTACTGCCGTCCACCGCCGCCGCCGCGTACAGGCCGGGGGACTCCGAGGTCGCCGTCGCCGGGCGGCAACGGGACGCGTCGGTGGTCGGGGTGAGGTCGGGGCGGCGGGTCGGCAGGGTGAGCACGGTGGACAGCAGACGCGGGCCGGCGGGCGTGTCCAGGGTGAACGGGGCACCCGAGGTCAGCCGGACCTCCGTCGTCCGGGGGCCGATCGCGATGTCGTACGTGCGCCCCTGATGGCGCAGGCCCGTCAGCGTGACCCCTTCGCGCAGCTGCGGCGGCAGCATCGGGTCCAGCCGTACTCCGTCCTCCCGCAGCCGCAACCCCGTCAGTCCGTGCGTGAACACCTGGAGGAAGCCGCCCTTCCCGGTGAGGAAGTCCTCGGCGGGGAACCCGGACAGGGGATCCTGCGCGCCCGACTTCGCGCCCCGCGCCTCGCTGAAGAGGGCGTACGGACCGCGCAGATACGGGCGCACGGCACGCTGGAGATAGGTGTACGTGGCGCAGCCGGGCTCCCCGATCGTGGCCGCGTCGATCGCGTGGACCGAATCCGTCATCGCCGGGCCGTCCGGATCGGTGTGAGCCGCGTAGTAGTCGAGCGTCGCGGCCGCCGCACCCGGTTCCATCGGCCACTCCAGCGGGTAGATCAGCAGCACGGTGTCGGCCTGTTTGATCGTCGAGCCGTCGTAGCCCGCGTACTGGAGGAAGAGCTTGCGCTTCGGGTCGTACGGGATGCGCAGACTGTCCGCGACCTTGATCCACTCGGCCGGAGCGGGGTGGCCGAGGAGCTGCGCCGCGCGGGTGGCGTTGCGCAGGGCGGTGGCGGCGACGGCGTTGGTGAACACCCCGTCGGTGACGCCGTTGCTGTACTCGTCCGGGCCCGCCACCTCCTTCAAGGAAGTGCTTCCGTCGTCGTTCGCGGTGGCGCGCGAGACCCAGAAGTCCGCGATCCCCCGCAGGAGTTGCCAGCCGTGACCGGCCAGCCAGTCGCGGTCGCCGGTGGCCAGGTAGTACTGCCAGACGGCCAGGGAGACATCGCCCTGGAGGTGGTTCTGCGTGACGCAGTGCGGCGGATTCCAGCTCTGGCACTCCGACCAGAGGTTGCCCTCGCTCGCGCTCGTCCAGGGGTAGAACAGCCCCTTGAACCCCAGCTTCTCGGCGTTGGCACGGGCCTGGTCACGGGTGCGGTAGCGGTACTCGACCACCGAACGGGCCAGCTCGGGGCGGGTGGCGAGCAGCCCGGGGTACATCCAGGTCTCGGCGTCCCAGAACACCATGCCCGCGTAGTTGTCGCTGGTCAGCCCGGCCGGGGCGATGCTGTCGCGGGAACCGGTGCGGGTGGACGCGAGGAGCCCGTACTGCGCGGAGCGCAGCCACTTCTGGAGGTCGGGGCTGCCCGGCACCAGGACGTCCGCGGCCCAGTCCCGGCGCCAGACGGCGGCGTTCTCGGCGAGGACGGCGGACCAGCCGAGCCGCGCAGCGCGCCGGGACGCCTCGCGCGCGGTGGTGCGCGGGGCGCGCGAGGTGAGCGTGGTGTCGACCCCGACGTACTTCTCGAACGTGTACGTGCGCCCGGCGCTCACCCGGGACGGGTTCGCGTTCCCGGCGACCGGGGGCGTGGTGCCGGTGGTTCGGCCCGTGATGCCGGAGTCCCGGCGCATCGTCTGCACGATCGCGCCGGCCGTTCCGGTGCCCCGCGTGCGGAACGTCCCGTCGTCGTCGAGTGCGATCCGGCGTGCGCCGCGCGGGTCGAGCCGGCCGGTGACGGTCGCCGTGCCGCTCCAGTGCGGGGTCATCCGCAGCCGTACGGCGCCGGTGTGCACGGAGGCGCGGTCGGTCAGCACCTCGTACGTCAGGTCGGTCGCGCGGCCGTCGGCGGTCGTCCAGCGCAACGACGTGCGCACGAGTCCGCAGCGCAGGAACACCGTCTGGCGGTACCGGGAGATCCGGCCCGCCGGGGTGGCGGAGCCGTACGTCTCGTCGCCCACGCGCACATCGAGGGTGGTCCAGCTCGGCAGCGCGGCGGCCACCTCGCGGCCGGCCGACAGGTCGGGGTCGCGGCCGAACAGCCCGGAGACGAAGGCCCCGTCGTAGCGCGGGGTGAACAGCGGCCAGCCGGTCGTCTCGCCCGTCTCCGCGTATCCGGCGCCGGCGGCGGGGACGCGGTGGCCCAGGTAGCCGTTCCCGACGTAGGGGTCGTAGCCCGCGGCCTCGCCGAACGTGGTGGACGTCGGGGCCCAGGCGGGATCGGTGTCGCGGCCGCAGGCCACGTCGGGAGCGGGACCGGCGGCAGCGGGCGCGGCCTGGTGGGGGGTGGCGTAGGAGACGGGCGGCAAGGGCGCGATCAGCGCGCATGCGACCAGTGACGTGAGGAGAGAGATGCGCGAGAGGCTCACGGTACGAACGTAGGGAACGGAACCGGCACGGCGGCGCGCGGCGCGCGGGTGAACGGCTGATGAGGCAGCCGGCCGAACCAGGATCCGGCAGCAAGCGGTGTGCCCCAGGGCACGGGAGTGGCCCGGCTCAGGCCGCGAGCCCCGTCTTGAGGCCCGCGCCGCACAGCGGTACGACGACGCTGCGGTCCGTCCAGCCACCGACCGCGGCCCAGCAGGCGACGCCTGTCGTCTCCACGTAGAAGCCGCGGGCCGCCAGATCCCGCTGTGCGTCCCGGATCTGATCCTCGGTCACGGTCAGGAAGGTGCCGCCCGACTCGCGCACCGCCGCCAGGATCGCCCGCGCCCGCGGCGGACGCGGAATGGCGATGCCCTCGGCGAGGGTGGGGGAGACGGCGCCGGGCGGGGTGTCGGGGAGTACGTCCGCCCCGGCGTGGAAGGCGGCGGCCAACGGGGAGACGGCCTCGGCCTGCACGGCGATCAGGGCCGGAACGGTGTCGATCAGGCCCTGGGCACGGAGCTCCGCGACGGCCAGCGCCGCGCCGAGGAGCAGGGTGCCGTTGCCGACGGGTACGGCCATCGCGTCGGGGAGCCTGCCGCCGAGGTCCTCCCACAGCTCGTACACGTAGGTCTTCGTGCCGTGCAGGAAGTACGGGTTGAAGACGTGCGAGGCGTAGAAGGTGCCGGGTGCGTCGGCGGCGGCCCGGGCGGCCAGGGCGGTCGACTCGCGGTCCCCGGGGACGATGTCCAACCGGGCTCCATGGGCCCGGATCTGCTCGGTCTTCTTCGGGGACGTGCCCTCGGGGACGTACACGGTGCAGGGCAGCCCGGCGCGGGCGCAGTAGGCGGCGACGGCGGTGCCCGCGTTGCCGCTGCTGTCGGCCACCACGCGCTCGGGTGCGAGACGGCGGGCCAGTTCGGCGAGCATCACCGCGCCGCGGTCCTTGAAGGAGAGCGTCGGCATGAGGAAGTCGAGTTTGGCCGAGACCGTGCCGGTGAGCGGCACGAGTGGGGTGCGGCCCTCGCCCAGGGTGGTCGTGGGCGACGCGAGCGGCAGCACCTCCTCGTAGCGCCAGAGGGAGTTGACCCGGCCGGACAGGGTCGCGGGACGGAGGGGCCCCGAGACCTCGAAGTCGAGGTCCCAGGGGCCGCGGCAGACCGGGCAGCACCAGGTCAGCGAAGCGACGTCGGCACGGGTTCCGTCCTGCGGGCAGCGGTATGCGGTGGCCATGGCAGCCAGCATGTCAGCAGGAGGGCGGGAGCCCGGGACCGGTGACAGGGGCCCGGGGTGGCCGCGCGGTCGCAGCCACCCCGGACCCGCACATTCCGGATCCGTGCGAGCTCCTACCGCCGCCCGGACAGCCCTCGGTCGACGGTGGCCATCAGCTCGCCGTCGTCCGTGTCCCCGTCCAGTGACCAGAACATCGCACCGCCGAGCCGGTGGTCGCGGATGTAGGCGGTCTTGGTGCGCAGGACCTGCGGGTCGTCGTACGTCCACAGTGTGGTGCCGTCGAACAGCCAGGCGCTGCCGTCCCGGACGTTGCGGTGGACCTTGTACGTACCGGATTCGGCCAGCTTCTTGAGGGCCTTGTAGTCCTCGTAGCCTGCGGCCCAGGTGCCGGGTGCGGGCCCCGCGGCGGGCCGGCCCAGGCCGTCACCGCCGCCGGTCACACCGGTCCAGCCCTGACCGTAGAACGGCATTCCCATCACCAGCTTGCGGGCCGGGGCGCCGCGTTTCAGCCAGTCGCGCACGGTCCGGTCGACGCTGAAGTCGCCCTTCGCGTACAGCGCGGACTGCTGGGCGGTGGTCTTCTCGCCCGAGACGTGGAAGTCGTAACCCTGGAGGTTCACGAAGTCGAAGTCCCGCATGATGCGCGGGACGTCGAAGCCCGCGTCGATCTTCTCGGGGGACGCGGGGACGAACGCCGAGAGGTCGTAGTGCTTGGGCTTCGAGCCGTGGCCCCGGCCCTTCTGGCCCTTCTGGCTCTTCGCGTAGGCGTCGAGCTGGGTGCGGAACTCGTGCACCAGGGCGGTGAAGTTCCGCTTGTCCTCTGGCCGGTACACCGTGTCGGTGTCACCGGCGGATCCCGGCCACTCCCAGTCGATGTCGACCCCGTCGAAGAGGCCGGCCGCGGCGCCCTGCCCGCCCCGGGTCCCGTCCAGCGGCAGGTTTCCCTTGATGTACAGGTCGATGCAGGAGGAGACGAACGCCTTGCGGGAGGCCGCGGTGCGGGCCGCGTCCGAGAAGTGGGTGGACCAGCTCCAGCCGCCCAGCGAGATCATCACCTTGAGCCCGGGATGCCTGGCCTTGAGTTCGCGCAACTGGTTGAAGTTGCCCGCGAGGGCCTGCTCGTCGGTGTCGGCGACGCCGTCCACCGAGCCTGCGGCGTCCAGCGGACGGACGTAGTCCGCCCACGCGTCCGCCTCGCCCGGAACGTTGCCGGTGAAGCACTTGCCGTCGGCGCCGACGTTGCCGAAGGAGTAGTTGACGTGGGTGAGCCCGGCCGCCGTACCGCTCGTCTCCAGGTCCTTGACCTGGAAGTCGCGCCCGTAGACGCCCCATTGGGTGAAGTACCCGACGCGCTTGTAGGCGGGAGCGGAGGTGTGGTGACCGCCGCTCCCGCGGTCCTTGGTGTGACTCGTGCTCTGGTCCGTGCCGAGGTTCTTGCCGTGCCCGGCGGCGTTGGCGGTGGGGGTGACGGCTGTTGCCAACGAGAGGGCGCAGGCGGCAATTGCCAGCGCGGACAGGGTTCTTCGACGCATGGGGCCCATTCCTGTACGTGTGCCGAGAGGTGCGTGAGCCGTGCTGTGTGGAGAGGAAGTTATTGGTCTGGACCAAATCAGGTCAAGGGGTGAGGCGAATACGGCCCCGAGTCGCGCGCCGGGGGCGTGGCGGGGGGTGGTCGCACGCGCCCCGGCGGCTCGCGCCGGGTATGCGCACGTCGGGGGCGAATCATCACTTCGAGTGAATCTCTGGCCTGCGCTTGCGGTCCGGAACCGACGGTTGCGACGCTGTTGCAGTCTGTCAACCTCTTGGGGAGTGGCCTGTGACTTTCGGTGAGCAGCCCGCCTATCTGCGCGTTGCCGGCGATCTGAGAGAGAAGATCGTCAACGGTTCGCTGCCGCCGCATACGCGATTGCCGTCGCAGGCGCGGATCCGCGAGGAGTACGGGGTCTCCGACACCGTCGCGCTGGAAGCGCGCAAGGTGCTGATGGCGGAGGGGCTGGTCGAGGGCCGCTCGGGCTCCGGTACGTATGTGCGCGAGCGCCCGGTCCCGCGCCGGATCGCCCGCTCCGGCTTCCGTTCGGAGACCGGCGCCAGCCCGTTCCGGCAGGAGCAGACGGCGGAGGGGGCGCGGGGGACCTGGGAGTCCCGGAGCGAACAGGAGGGGGCGAGCCCGGAGATCGCCGAACGGCTCGGGATCGAGCCGGGCGACCGTGTCATGCGGACGCGCTACGTGTTCCGGGAGGCGGGCGAGCCGATGATGCTCTCGACCTCCTGGGAGACCCTCGCGGTCACGGGGCGCACGCCGGTGATGCTGCCGGAGGAGGGCCCGTTGGGCGGCTGCGGGGTGGTCGAGCGGATGGCCGCGATCGACGTGGTCGTGGACAACGTGGCCGAGCAGGTCGGCGCACGCCCGGGGCTGGCGGAGGAGCTCCTGGCGCTCGGCGGGGTGCCGGGGCACGTCGTGATGGTGATCGAGCGCACGTACTACGCATCGGGGCGGCCGGTCGAGACCGCCGATGTGGTGGTGCCCGCCGATCGCTACCGGATCGCCTACCACCTGCCGGTCAGGTGACCGGCCGGCGAAGGCCGCGTCCGTGGCCGACGGCCCGTACGCGGAAGCGCTGTTCCTGCTGGGCGCACCGAGCCCGGAGGTGTGATTCCTGTCAGGTGACCGATACCCGGCGGCGCCCGTCCGGCGCCCGTGACGACAAGTTAACGCCCGCTCCGGTCCCTTGACAGCCGGGCAATCGTCACCCGCGCTGGCTTGTCATGTCCTGCTCCTAACTTCCCGTTCGAACCGCACGCCGGACTGCCGAACGGGAAGTCACCGATGACGGACACAGCCCCACTCAAGACGGCCGGACCTCCCGAGGCGGCTGCTGCCGCCCCGGGGGGTCCGGAGGGCGGAGCCGACGCCCCGCCGCCCAGGCGCAGTTACGCGAGGCTCGCCGCCGACGAGAGCCGCGAGGACTACTCCCTCCGCTACGCACCGCACTCGTATCGGCGCTGGTCGCCCGGCGTGGTCGCGGGCACCGCGCTCGGCGGGATCGCCTAGCTGGCCGACTTCGCGATTGGCGCCTCGATCGGCGAGTTGAAACGGGCCTGTCTGTACGCGGTGAACCCGGCGGGATTCGGCGCGATGGTGATCGCCTCCGCCGTCTCGATCCTCGCCTTCTTCGGACTGTTCGGTACCTACGCGGAAGCCTTCTCCACGTTCCTCGCGGCCGGGCTCTCGCTGACCCTCTGTCCGCTGATCGTCTGGGCGGCCCGGGGCAGGTACTACCTGGCCCGCCCCAATCCGGTGAACGGTCCGGGAGTCGAGGTCGCGGACATCACCGCCACCCACACCTGCTCGGTCTGCGAAACGGCCTACGAGCTGCCGGACATCGCCGACTGCCCCGTGCGGTCCGGGCCGATCTGCTCGCTCTGCTGCTCGTTGGACGCGGAGTGCGGGGACATCTGCCGCAAGGAGCCGGCCGGTGTCCCGGTCCTCATGCCGATGCCGATGCCGGTGCTGCGCGCGGAGGCGTAGGGCGTCCGGTGCGGCGCGAACCGACCAGGGGGCGCATCCAGTTGGATGCGCCCCCTGGAGTTGGTCCACTCCTGGCCGGATCCGTATCTCTTTGTGCAATTGCGTATTCGTTCCGTGAAGGTCAGGCGTACGCTCGGGCATATGCGTACTGCGGTTTCCTGGGGATCCTTAGAAACATGCACGCCGTTCAGGGGAGGGGCGCAATGCTCGGGAAGAGCACGATGAGCGACAGCGGTGCCGTGCTCCCGTGGCTGGTGATACGGCAGGACGACAACGGCAGCCGCTACCGCGTGGGCAGGTACGCCACGCAGGACGAGGCGCAGCGGACCGCCGACAAGCTCGATGAACGCGGACACGAGCAGCTCTACTGGGTCGAGCGCGTCGGGCAGACCGCGCGGCCGTAGTGCGCCGGTCAGGCCGGGGTCGCGCCTCCGGTCCGGCCGGAGCCGGGTACTACGCTCCGGTGCATGAGTGATCGCGTGGTGGTGGCCGGGGCTGTCTACGACCGGGGGCGGCTGCTCGCCGCGCGCCGTAGCGCCCCGCCCGAGCTGGCCGGCCGCTGGGAACTGCCCGGCGGCAAGGTGGAGCCGGGGGAGAGCGGCGAGCAGGCGCTCGTGCGCGAACTCCGCGAGGAGCTCGGCATCGAGGCGGAGCCACTGGAGCGCATCCCCGGTGAGTGGCCGCTGAAGCCCGGCTATGTGCTCCGGGTGTGGACGGCCCGTCTGGTGTCCGGCGTGCCCGCGCCGCTCGAGGACCACGACGAGCTGCGCTGGCTCGGCCCCGGCGAGAGCGACACCGTCGACTGGCTGGATCAGGACCGGCCCGCCGTCGCCGAAGCCGTACGGCGACTGCCTGGCGGCGCACACCACTGAGCGGGGTGCCTGCCGTGCGGCGCGCACCGATGGGCCCGTGCGCCCTTTCTCTGCGCGCACACCCGTTCGTGCGCATGGCCTTACACCCGTACGCCCCACGTGTCGGCTCCGTGCGGTATCCCGTGATGAATATCGGGTATGTCATGTTTAACCCCCGTAAACAGGACGTTCCCCGCTGCTGGTCTTGGGAAGTGATCGGCGTGATCGATACCGAAGGCGACCGCGCCGAGTGGAGCTTTCCGGCTGTTCCCGGTGCCGTGCGCACGGCCCGGCACGCCGTCCACGAGACGCTGTGCGGCTGGGGACTCGACGCGGCGGTCGGGGATGTGGCTGTACTCCTGGTCAGCGAGCTGGTGACCAACTCCATGCGCTATGCCTCGGGGCCGATCGACGTGCGACTGGTGCGCCCTCGTCTCGACGGTGACGGCCCCGCCGTTCACCCCGGCCTGCTGGTGGAAGTCTCCGATCCGCTTCCGGATCCGCCCACCGAACGTACGGCGGGACCCGATGACGAAGGCGGCAGGGGACTGCAACTCGTGGCCTGTTCCGCCCGGCGTTGGGGGATCCGGCACGGAAAGAGTGGGAAGACGGTGTGGTTCGAGCTGGCCCTGCCTGGTTAGGAGTGGGGTGGGACGGTCGGCGATCACCAGAGGTCATACAGAACCTGGCTGAAAGGGACTGAGACCGTGCTGTGATCGTGAACGCCGTGTCGGTGAGGGCCGTAGTGCTGAATACTGCGGGCAGGACCGGTCCGGTGTGTGAGCTGGAGGGGACGGTCGCGTGAGCGAAATACCTGGGACAGCGGGCGACGTCGTGTGGCAGAGCAGTCCGCCTGGCTCGATCTACGACTACATCAGGGTCGCCTCCTTCTCGATCGGCCCCGATGGTCTGATCGAGCAGTGGAGCCGCCGGGCCGCCGGCCTCTTTGGCGTTGCCGCCCACCAGGCGGTGGGCAAGGACCCGGTCGAGGCCTTCATGCCCGGCGAGCTGCGCCGCGACGGGCATCGCCGGATCGGCGAGGTGCTCGACGGCAAGGAGTGGACGGGCCTCGTCCCCTTCCGGATGCCGGGCGAGGACGGACTGCACGGGCTCGCCGAGATCTATGTGATGCCGAGTGAGACGGCTACGGGCGAACGGGCCGCAGTCTGCATTGTCGTGGACGTCCGCGCGCTCCGCGGCATCGAGACGGACCTCGCTGCCTCGCAGGCGATTTTCGGTCAATCTCCCTTCGGTTTCGTGCTGTTCGACACCGACTTCACCGTTCTGCGGGCCAACGATCGCTTCGCCACCGTCTTCGGCGGCCGGGCCGACGACCACCGCGGCCGCACCGTTGACGACTATCTCGCCGGTACGGAGGCCGACCGGCTGGCCGCCACCCTCAGCCGCGTCCTGGCGACCGGCGAATCCGTCACCGACCTCCAGCTCGTCGGCACCGCCCCGGGTGACACGGAGCGCCGCCACTGGTCGATGAACCTCTACCGGGTGCACAGCGGAACGGGCCGCCCCATCGGCGTCGCCGGACTGGCCACCGACGTCACCCGGCGCCATATCGCCGCCCGCGAGGCGGCCAGCGCCAGGCGCAACCTCGCGCTGCTCAACGAGGCCAGCGCACGCATCGGCAACTCCCTCGACCTGGAGACCACCGCACGCGAACTCCTCGACGTCGCCGTACCGGGCTTCTGCGACCTCGCGTCCGTCGACCTCTACCAGGCGCTGGTCACCGGCGAGGAGGCGCCGCCGGGCAGTTGGAGCTCCCTGCGCCAGGAAGCGGTCGGCGGCTCCGCCGAACTGCGCCGCGTCGCCTTCGCCAGCGCCGTGTCGGACGCCATGCCCGACACCGACCCCGGCCTCGCCGGTGACGCCCCGCCCGCCGGGACGGCCGCCGGACCGCCCGCGCTCGGCGCGGTGCACCGCTACCCGTTCAACTCGCCCTGCGCCGTGGCCCTGCGCACCGGCCATGTCGAGGACGTACCCGGCGACGACCGCGGATTCGTCCAGTCCACGTTCGCCGTGCCGATGGTCGCCCACGACACCGTGGTGGGCCTCGTGCAGTTCTCCCGTACGAAGGGCAGCGAGCCCTTCGGCGAGCGGGACCGGGCCCTGGCCACCGAACTCGCCGCCCGCGCCGCCGTCTGTATCGACAACGCCCGCCTCTACCGGCGTGAGCACGAGCGCGCCCTGATACTCCAGCGCAGCCTGCTGCCCCCCGGCGACCCCGAGGCCGTCGGCCTCGACATCGCCTGCCGCTATCTGCCCGGCAACACGGCGACCGAGGTGGGCGGCGACTGGTTCGACGTCATCGAGCTCCCCGGGCACCGCACCGCCCTCGTCGTCGGCGATGTGATGGGACGCGGGCTGCGCGCCGCGGTGGCGATGGGGGAACTGCGGACCGCGGTGCGGACCCTGGCCCTCCTCGACCTGGAACCCGCCGAGGTGCTCTCCGCGCTCGACGAAGTCGCCCGGGGCCTCGGCAGCCCCGGGGGCAGCACTTCGTCCGACGGGATCGGCGGCGCCCAGTGGCCCTCGCGGGCCGCCCACAAGTCCCGGGAGGCGGACCTCTCCGAGGTCTATCTGGCGACCTGCATCTACGCCGTCTACGACCCGGTCACCCGGCGGTGCACCTTCGCCAACGCCGGCCATCTTCCCCCCGTCGTGGTCGAGCCGGGTGAACCGGCGCTGCTGCTCGACGTCCCGCCCGGGATGCCGCTCGGCGTCGGCGGCGAACCCTTCGAGGAAGTCGCGGTCGAACTCAAGGAGGGCGCCCTCCTCGCCCTCTACACCGATGGCCTCGTCGAGTCCCGGGACCATCCGCTGGACGAGGGTCTCGAAGCGTTGCGCGGCGCCCTCGTCGAATCCGCGCGGCCTCTCGAGGACGTCTGCGACCGGGTGCTGAGCACCCTCGACACCCGCCACGGCGAGGACGACATCGCCCTGCTGATGGCCCGCATACAGGGGCTGCCGGTCGAGGCCGTTGGCGACTGGCGGCTGCCCCCGGAACCCCGCTCGGTCGGCCGCGCCCGCGAGCTCGCCCGCGGCCAGTTGCTCGCCTGGGACCTCGACGACCTGGTGGACACCACCGAACTGCTCGTCAGCGAGCTGGTCACCAACGCCCTGCGGTACGGCGAGGGCGAGATCCGGCTCAGGCTGCTGCGCGACCGCACTCTCGTGTGCGAGGTGTGGGACGCGGGTCTCGTCCAGCCGCGACGACGGCGGGCACGCGACACGGACGAGGGCGGTCGCGGTCTGCAACTGGTCGGGCTGCTGAGCGCGGCCTGGGGATCGAGGCGGACGCCGCGGGGCAAGACGGTCTGGTTCGAACTGCCGCTGCCCGACGGCCGGCCGGCCGCGGAGCGCTCGGTCGAGGAGCTTCTGAGCATGTTCTGAACAGGGCCCCGACCGGGCCCGAGAGGCCCGGACTCATGAGGCCGTCTTCAGCGCGGCGAGACGCGCCTCGACCTCGGCGCTGGCCCCCAGCGTGTCCAACTGCTCGAACTGGGCGTCCAGGGACGACGCGGCAAGCTCCTGCTTCCCCACCGCCTTCGCCTCCTCGCGCCGCACCTTGTCCTCGAACCGGCTGATCTCACTGGTCGGGTCGAGGACGTTGATGTTCTTGACGGAGTCCATCATCTGGTTCTGCGCCTGGGCGGACTTGGCCCGTGCGACCAGCTCGTCCCGCTTGGACTTCAGCTCCGCCAGCTTGGCCTTCATCTGGTCCAGGCCGGACTTGAGCTTGTCCACCACCTCCGTCTGCGAGGCGATGGTGGGCTCCGCGGTCCTCGCCTCCTTCTCCGACTGGAGCTGCCTGCCGAGCGCGACCTTGGCCAGGTTGTCGAACTTGTCGGCGTCGGCCGCCGATCCGGCCGCCCGCAGCTCGTCCGCCTTCCGGCTGGCGGCGAGGGCCTTCTCGCCCCACTCCTTGGCGGCCCCGACATCCTCCCGGTGGTCCTCCTCCATCAGCCGCAGATTGCCGATCGTGGCGGCCACGGCCTGTTCGGCCTCCGAGATGTTGGTCGTGTAGTCGCGGATCAGCTGGTCCAGCATCTTCTGCGGATCCTCGGCCTGGTCGAGCAGCGCGTTGATGTTGGCCTTCGCCAGCTGGGTGACGCGTCCGAGAACGGTCTGCTTGGTCATGGCACCTCTCCAGTGTGTCCAGTGCTGCGTATGCGTCCTGGTGGTACGAGTGATCCGCACCCTGCCGCCGTGTGCGGGGCGGTCAGAACCGGCCGCCACCGCCCCGTCGGCCACGGGTGCCCCCGCCGCCGAAGCTGCCCGGCCCGCCGCCCCCGCCGAACCCCCCGCCGCCGAGGCCGCCCCCGCCGAATCCGCCCCCGAACCCGCCTCCTCGGCCGCCCCCGCCCAGGAGCCCGCCGAGGAGGATCCCGCCGAGGACCGCACCCCCCATGCCCCCGCCGCCCTGTGGACCGCCCGGACCGTTTCTGTTCCCGTACGCCCGCACGTCCTGCTCGGCCGCGCCCTGGGCCTGCCTGGCCAGCGAGTCCGCCTGGTGCGCCTCGGCCAGTGCCCCCTGCGCGTCATCCGCACCGGCCAGCTCGCGGGCCCGCTCCAGCCTTCGCTGCGCCTCCGCCAGCCGGGTCCGGGCCTGGCTGCCGACCGCTCCCCGGTTGGTGCTGATGTAGTCGGCGGCGGCGCCGATCGCCGAGCGCGCGGTGAGCATCGCCTGGTCGAGGAGCGAGCGGGCCCGCCGGTTTCCCTGCTCCTGCTCGCGCGCACCGGCCAGCGCCTCGTCCAGGGCGGCGTCCGCCTCCTCCACCCTGCGCAGCGCGTCGATCGGGTCGTACGGACCGGCCCGTAGCTCCTCCCGGACATCGCGGACCACGGACCGCGCACGGGCGATCCGGCCCCGGAGGTCCGCCGTGGACACCCCTTCGGCGGTGCCTTCCAGCAGCCCGCCCGCGTCGGCCAGGTCCGTCTCCGTCTCGGTGAGCGCGGCCGGCAGCTTGCCCGCCGCCTCCTCGACCTCCCGGGCGCGCCGGTCGACGGCGTCGACGAGGGTGGCCGCCTGGCCGACCGCGCCCTCGGCGGCCCGTACGTACACCGCGGCGGCGGCGCTGTCACCGCCGTCCACCGCCTGCCGGGCCTGATTGAGCGACGACGTCGTGAAGACGAGCCGGTCCTTGGCCTGTTCGATGTCGCCGGCGACGGGGGCCGAGGCCGACTCCGCGTAACGGCTGCGCAGCGAGGCCAGGGTCGCCTCTGCCGCCGAGGCCCGGCCGGCGAGCGAGCGGAACGCGGTCTCGGCCGCGGCGACTGCCTGCGGGGCGTTGCGTTCGAGCGCGCGGAGCCGGTCGAAGTCCTCGGAGACCGCGTCCAGGCGCGCGTTGGCGTCCTCGCAGCGGCTGATGATCTCGTCCAGCATCTGCCGGCGGGTGGCGTCGTCCTCGGGGAAGGCGTCGTCGAGCTGCTGGCGCAACCGGAACGCGGCCGTCAGCTCGCCCTTGGCGTAGGCGACGGCCTCGGTGAACGGTGCCGCGGCCTCTTCGCCGAACTGGGCCGTGGCGAATCCGAGCTCCTCGTCGCTGGTGCGGACCGCGTCGTCCGTGTCGACCAGCGTCTCCTTGGCCCGTGCGTCGAGCTCCGGCAGCGGAGTGGGCGGTTCCGGTGGCGTGCTCCGGCCGGTGCCTCCCGGCCCCCAGCCGGTCGCACCGGGCGTCGTACGGGTGGCGGTACGCCGCTTGCGCCGGGTGTACGCGTAGGCGGCCGCCGCCCCGGCTCCGACGACGACCACGATCGGCAGGACCAGGTCCCCGACGCTCGTCCCACCGGAGTTCCCCGTCCCCGGGTCGTCGGCCCCCGGGGTGATCGTCGGAGTGGGCACGGCCGCGCCGGTCAGGACGGCTGAGTAGCCGTTGGCGGCCCCGATCGCGGCCCCCGCCCAGTCGTTCTCCCTGAGCGCCGGCTCGATGGCGGTGCTCGCCACGTCGTGGAGCTGGGCGTCGGTGAAGCGGGAGTCCTGGTCGACCGAGTACGCGTACTGCCGGTCGTGGGTGGCGACGGCGAGCAGGATGTCGTCGCGTCCGAGCCCGTTGCGGTTGGCCGTGTCATCGGCCCAGCTCTGTGCGGACCGTCCGGAGAAGTCACGGACGTACGCCACGAAGAGCTGGACGCGGCGTTTGTCGTAGAGCTGGTCGAGTGCGGAGACGACCTGGGCCCTGCGGTTTCCCAGCGCGCCGACCTTGTCGGTGATCTGTCCGTCCCTGGACAGCGTGACGGGGTCCTCGGCGCGTGCGGTCAGCGCGGCGGGAAGGGCCAGCCAGCACACCGCCATCAGGACGGCGAGCAGGGCCCGGCCCGGTATGAGGGTCCGGGTTCGGCTCACAGGCGAGATCACGTTTGTGAGGCTATGTCCACGTTCGGTGACCCGCGAGCCGGAGATGATCCACGTTCGGTGACCCGCGAGCCGGAGAGGTGGCCCATGGCGGGCCACCCTCCCCGGCCGCGTCGGGCGGTCCCGCGCGGGGCTCAGATGCTGGAGCGCTCCTTGGCGAGCAGCGGCCGGACCCGGGAACGGAACCCGCCGGTCCGGAACGGCTGCTGGAGGAGCCACGGCCGGATCGCCTGGGCCAGGGCTGCGGCGATCATCCCCTGGTCGAGGGCGAGCCGGCAGTCGCTGACCCGTCCGGTGGAGAGGTTGACGGAGTCCGGAACCCGGATACGGCGGAGGAGAGCCGCCCGGAGGGTGGTGCTGCGCCCGCGGCGCCGGTTTCGGGTGTGGCTGCCGGCGTGGCCCGAGCTGTGAGGCTCGGGCCACGCCGGGTGGATCGGCGCGAGGTCCGGCGGCCGTCAGGTACCGCCGGTCCCCGCACGGTCGGGAACCGTCAGGAGTTCCCGGTCAGGGGGCCGACGTCAGCCGGCGATACGCGGCAGCGTGCGGGTGCGGCCCATCTCGCCCAGCCAGGCGGCGGACGGCTTCGGCAGCCGCTCGAAGGTCTCCGGGTCCCAGCCGATGAGGCCGAAGGTCGGCGCGTAGGAGCCCCACTCGTAGTTGTCCAGGGCGCTCCACGCGAGGTAGCCCTCGACGCGCAGGCCGTCCTGGATGGCGGAGGCGACCTCGTTCAGCGCACCGGTGTAGTAGTCGATCCGGCGGCTGTCCTCGTCGGTCGCGATGCCGTTCTCGGTCACGATCAGCGGGACGTCGCGGCCGACGACCTCGGCGGTGTGGCGCAGCGCGTGGCCGACGGCGGAGGGGTAGTACTCCCACTGCGTGAGGGTGCGCTCCACGTCGTCGGCGGTGGGGATCGGTCCGTCCGGGCCGATCCTGGTCCGGGTGTAGGACTGCACCCCGATCCAGTCGTCGCCGCGGGCGGCCTCGATGAAGATGTCCTCGCGGGGGTGGCGGTAGGCCGCGGTGACCTCTTCGGCGCCGGGGAGGGCCTGGTAGACCTGGTTGGCGATGGTCCAGCCGACCTGGATGTCGGCGTTGATCGCCTTGACCTCCTTGACGGCCGCGTGGTGGGCGGCGATGACGGCCTGGCTGGTCTCGTCGTCGGGGGTCGGCAGACCGGCGGGCGGGAAGCCGATGTCGCCGCGCTTGGCCTGGCCCGCCATCACGGCGATCATGTTCGGCTCGTTGATGGTGCAGACGTGGCTGACGCCTTCGCTGATCACCGGTGCGCAGGCCGCGACGTAGCGGGCGAACAGCTCGGTCGCGCCCTCGGCGGTGAAGCCGCCACGGGCCTCGAACCACTGCGGCACGGTGAAGTGGTGCAGGGTGATCATGGGACGCAGACCGCGCTCGATGGCGCCCTCGACCATGCGGCGGTAGTGGGCGAGCTCGGCCCGGGAGAACTGCCCCTCGGCGGGCTCGATACGGGCCCACTCGATGGAGAACCGGTAGTCGGTGAAGCCCAGCCCGGCCAGCACGTCCATGTCCTCGTGCCAGCGGTGGTAGCTGTCGCAGGCGTCCAGGCTGGGCTCCTGGATGTGGGTGCCCGCGGTGTGCTCCTTGACCCACCAGTCGCTGTTGGTGTTGTTGCCCTCGATCTGGTGGGCGGCCGTGGAGGCACCCCACAGGAAGCCTTCGGGGAACGGGACCTGGGTGTGAGTCATCGCAAACTGTCTTTCTGGGTGCGGGAAGGGGTGTGGCCGGCGGGATGTGGGGCGCGCGGCCTCGTACGTGCCGATGCGGCGGCCGGGGGCGGGGCAGGGCCGCCCCCGGGAACGGACTACTTCATGCCGGCGGTGGCGATGCCCTGGGTGAAGTGCCGCTGGAGCGCGATGAACACGACCAGGACCGGCAGCACGATCAGGAAGGAACCGGCCATCAGCATGCCGTTGGATCCACCCGCCTTGTTCGGGTCGGTGGCGAAGGTGGCCAGGGCGACCGGAAGGGTGTACTTGTCGGGGTCGTTGGTCGCGATGAGCGGCCAGACGAAGTTGTTCCAGGAACCGAGGAACGTGAAGATCGACAGCGTCGCCAGGGCGGGCTTCACCAGCGGTATCACGATGCGCCAGAAGATGTACCACTCGCCGGCGCCGTCCATCCGGGCCGCTTCCAGCAGCTCGTCCGGGATCGACTGCATGAACTGGCGCATGAGGAAGACACCGAACGCCCCGGCGGCGAAGGGCAGGACCAGCCCGGCGTACGAGTCGATCAGCTGGAGCTTGCTCATCAGGACGAAGAGCGGCAGCAGCATCAGGTTGCCGGGCACCATGAGGGCGCCGAGAACCAGACCGAAGATCTTGTTGCGGCCCGCGAACCTCAGCTTGGCCAGGGCGTACCCGAGCATCGAGCAGAACACCAGGTTCGACACGGTGACCAGCACCGCCACGATCACCGAGTTCATGAAGTACAGCGGCAGATCGAGCTTGTCGAGCAGGTCCCGGAAGTTGTCCAGGGTCCATTCGGTCGGGATCCAGACCGGCGGGCTCGCGGTCAGTTCGCTCGTCGTCTTGAACGAGGAGAGGGCCATCCACAGGAACGGCGCCGACATGATCAGCAGACCGAGCGAGAGCAGGACGTAGACGAAGATCCGCTTCACGGACCTGGGCTGCTTGACCCCGACCTTCGGCCGGTCGTCCCCGTCGGGCTTCTTCGACGGCGCCGTCGAGACGGCGCCCGGTGCATTGGTGGCGCTCATTTCGTGTTGTCCTTCAGCAGTCGGAGCTGCAGCACCGTGATGCCCATGATCACTACGAAGAGGACATACGCCATGGCGCTCGCATAGCCCATGTGGAAGAAGTTGAAGCCCTCGCGGTACATGTTCAGCGAGACGGTGAGCGTCGAGTCCGAGGGCCCGCCCTGCGTCATCACGAAGGGCTCCTCGAAGACGTTGAGGTAGCCGATCGTGGTGATCACGGTGGCGTAGAGCATCGTGGGCCGCAGAAGCGGGACGGTGATGCCCCTGAACTCCTGCCAGAGGCCGGCGCCGTCCAGCCGCGCCGCTTCCCGCACCTCGGTGGGGATGGCCTGCAGGCCCGCGATGAAGAGCACCATGACCGTGCCGACGTTGCGCCAGACCGCCATCGCGATCATCGACGGCATGGCGAGCGTCTCGGAGCCCAGGAAGTCCGGAGCGGTGAGGCCCACTTCGGAGAAGAGGCCCGCGACGAGACCGTCGCTCGGGTCCAGCACGAAGCGCCAGACGACGGCGACGGCGACGATGGTGGTGACGACCGGGGCGTAGAAGCCGACGCGGAAGAAGGTCCGGGCCCGGTCGATGCCGTTGTTCAGCAGTACGGCGACGACCAGTCCGAGGAGGATCGTCAGCGGGACGCCGACGACCACGAAGTACGCCGTGTTGAAAAGCGACTTGAGGAACTTCTCGTCACTGAACAGCTTGGTGTAGTTCTCGAACCCGATGAAGTTCGCGTCCAGCGGGTGCGTCACGTTGCGCAGCCCGAAGTCCGTGAAGCTCATCACCAGGGTGGCGATGATCGGGACGGCCATGAACACGAGGAAGAGAACCAGGAAGGGAGTGGAGAACAGCCAGCCGGCCATGTTCTGCATACCCAACGAGGGCTTCCTGCGCATACGCGAACCCTTGGGCCCGGCGGCCGGGGACTCCGCGGTCCCCGGTCCGGCCTGCACCTTGGCCGACTCTGCGGCCTTTCCGGTCGTGGTGCTCATGGCTCCTACTTCACGAGGCCTTCGATCTGGGACTGCGCCGTCTTCAGCGCGTCCTCGGCGGAAGCCTTGCCCTGGGTCACCTTCGCGATGGCCTGGTCGACCTTGTCGGTGACCTCGGTCCAGTTGGGCAGCGACGGGGAGGACTTGGCCGTGTCCATCTGCTTCTTGAAGATCTGCAGATCGTTGTCGTCGGCGAGGTCACCGGAGGTCCAGGCGGAGGTGTTGGCCGGCAGGTCCTTGGTGCGCTTGTACCAGTCGGCCTGGCCCTTGGTGTCCGTCAGGTACTTGATGAACCGGGTGGCCGCGGCCTTGTGCTCGCTGTCCTTGGAGATCACCAGGGAGGAGCCGCCGGCCATGGAGACGGAGGACTTGTCGGCGGGGACGTTGGCCACCGCCCACTTGCCCTTGAGCTGCGGCTGGCCCTCGTTCAGCAGGGTGACGTGCCAGGGGCCGCCGAAGAACATCGGGACGCGGCCGTTGCCGAAGTCCTTCACCACGTCGTAGCCGGGCTGCACGGACTTGTTGGAGAGCCCCTTGGAGAAGTACGAGCCGTACTCCTTGAGCGCCTTGACGGCCTCGGGGCTGTCGATGACGGCCTCGCCCTTGTCGTTGACGATCTCGCCGCCGGCCGAGTACAGGAAGGAGTAGAAGTTCTGCACCGTGTCCAGGCCGCTGGGCTGGATGGACAGGCCCCACTTGGTGCCCGCCTTCTTCTGGTAGGCGGTGGCGAGGTCCTGCATCTCCTTCCAGTCGGTCGGAGCCTTGGTGATGCCGGCCTGCTCGGCCAGGTCGGTGCGGTAGTAGAGGACATGGGTGTCGACGTACCACGGCACGCCGTACGCCTGGCCGTCCACCTCGCCCTGCTCCCAGCCGGACGGGAAGAAGTCCTTCTCCTGGAAGGACTTGGTGTCGACCGGCTCCAGAACACCGAGCTCGGAGAACTCGCCCAGGTAGCTGCCGCCCATCTGCGCCACGTCCGGCATGCTGCCGGCGGCGGCCGCGGAGACCAGCTTCTGGTGGGCGACGTCCCAGCCGACCGGGGTCACCTTGACGGTGATGTTCGGATTGGCCTTCTCGTAGACCTTGGCCACATCCGCGAGCTTCTCGCCCTCGGCCCCCATGGCCCAGACGGTGAGCGTCTGCTTCTTGTCCGCGGCGACGTCGTCGCCACCGGAGCTGCCGCACGCGGTGAGACCGAGAGTGAGCACGACGGCTATACCGATGCCGGTGGAGGCGGTTCTGGCGGTGCGGGGCATGGAGGGCTCCTCCTTGAGCAATCCGGATGTATGCGCTGCCTGTAAGCGCATACATCACTGTGCGGCAGAGATTCGGGAATCCGCAAGAGGGGTCTAGGTCACACTCGTGCAACGTATTGGACATCTGAATGTTCAACTTGGAACGGTAAGTGTGGTGTTTGTGAAAAAGAGAGCGATGTGACCGATTTCGCATGGTTGACGAAGGGGGGCGTCGGCGGCCTGGAGTGCGGGGCGGGGGAGGGATATTGTCGTGATCATGTCTTCATTCGTGCATGATTTCCCTTTTGACCCGGCTTACGGGCGCACGCTCGACGACCTGACGGCCATCCCCGCACCTCCCGCGCCGGACGGTTTCGCCGACTTCTGGCGGGCCCGGTACGAGACCGCTCGCAAGGTCGCCACGGAGCCGGAGATCGGACCCCTGGAGGACGAGCGCGACGGCGTCCGGATCCATGGAGTGACCTTCACCTCGGTGGGCGGGGCGCGTCTGGGCGGCTGGCTCGCGCTGCCCGCGGACGGACCGGCCCGCCACGGGTTCGTCATCGGCCACGGCTACGGGGGCCGGCAGGAGGCGGGCCGCGATGTGCCGCTGCCGCTGCCCGGGGCGGCCGCGATCCTGCCCTGTGTACGGGGGATGGGGGCGCGCGGCCAGGTGGCGGGCGTCCCGGACGTCGCCGACGCGCATGTGCTGCACGGCATCGAGTCACGTGAGACGTATGTGATCGGTGGCTGCGTGGCGGACCTGTGGTGCGCGGCGTCGGCCCTGCACGAGCTGGTCCCCGAGCTGGCGGGGGCGGGGCCGCTCGGCTACCTCGGGGAGAGCTTCGGCGGAGGCCTCGGTGCGCTGGCCCTGCCGTGGGACGACCGCTTCGGCGCCGCGCAGCTGACGGTGCCCACCTTCGGGAACCATCCGCTGCGGCTCACGCTGCCGTGCGTGGGCAGCGGGGAGTCGGTGCGGGCGTACCGCCGGGAGCGCCCCGCGGTCACCGAGGTGCTGAGCTACTTCGACGCCGCGACGGCCGCGGGGTTCCTGGAGCTGCCGACGCTGGTGGCCGCGGCGCTGTTCGACCCGTCCGTGCCGCCGCCGGGGCAGTTCGCGGTGTACAACGCGCTCGCGGGGGAGCGGGAGTTGCTGGTGCTGAGCGCGGGGCACTTCGAGCACGCGGGGTCGGCCGAAGAGACGGCCGGGCTGGTCGCGGAGCGGCGGCGGTTCTTCGGGGAGCGGCTGCGGGGGTGACGGGGGGATGGGCCGGGCGGGCCGGTTGGGCTGTCGCCGGGTCCCGTCCGGCCCCACGCGGTTCTGCCCGTGCCCGTCAGCCGCAGCCGCAGCTCCTGCGGCGGATCAGCGAGACCGGGAGGGTGAGCGAAACCGGTTCGCGGCTCGCGTTGTTCAGCCGCTGCACCAGCAACTCGACCGCCTGCTCTCCCAGTTGACGTATCGGCTGGCGCACCGTCGTCAGCGGCGGCTGGACGATCCGGCTGAGCGGGATGCCGTCGAAGCCGGTCACCGCCACGTCCTCCGGCACCCGCACACCGCGTCGCGCCAGTGCGCGCAGGGCGCCCACCGCCATCTGGTCGTTGGCGAAGAGCATCGCCTCCGGCCGCTGTCCGCCCCCGTCCAGGAGCCGTTCGGCGGCTCCCGCGCCCTCGGACTGCGTCATCATCGTGGTCCGTACGGTCGGCGCGTCCGGCGCCGCGATCCCGGCGTCCAGGCATGCCTCCCGGAAGCCGCGGAACCGCGCCTCCGCGTCCGGTGAGTCGGTGTCGCCGCCGATGAAGGCGAGCCGGCGCAGCCCGTGGTCCTCGATCAGGTGACGGGTCAGTTCGCGTTCGCCGTCGACGTTGGCGACGACGATGTGGTCGAGGTGGTCGATCTCGCGAGGTCCGGCGAGCATCACGACCGGCAGCCGGCGCGATATCACCTCCAGGTCCTCGGTCGGCACCGTCTGCGCCAGTACGGCGAAGCCGTCGACCCGGCCCGCGACCTTCGCGACCAGGCTCTCCGGCCCGCCCTCCAGCGATGCCGCGATCAGCAGGGCGTACCCGTGCCGCCGCGCGGCCCGCTCCATGCCGCGGATGATCTGGTCGGAGTAGAGCATCACCGCGTCGTCGGCGTCGCTGTCCGCCTCGGCGTCGGCCTCGGCGTCCGGGTCGGCGTAGTCGGGGAAGCACAGCCCGAGCACTCCGGTGGTGCGGCTGGCCAGTCCCCGGGCGTTTCCGCTCGGTACGTAGCCGAGCTCGCGCGCCGCCTCCAGGACCCGTTCGCGGGTCTGGGCGCGCACCGAGTCGGGGGTGCGGTAGACCCGCGAAACCGTGGCAATGGAGACGCCGGATCTCTCGGCGACGTCGTACACCGTTGGGGCGCTCACTCGACCGACCGTCCGCTTCTTCTTCCGTACCGACCCGTGTCGACATGCGCCGACAGACACCTTATGAAAGCGCATTCACCCTAGATCGCGGGCCGGATGCGAGCAAGGTCGTGTCGGAATCGACAGGCTACCTTGCAAGATGTCCTGTGCATCTTTATGGTGGGGCGCATGACGCGACCGCCCGGTACCACCCCCGCCGACCCCACGGCCGAACAGGTCGCGAACGACCTCGCGGCCGTCGTCGGCAGGCTGCTGCGGCGGCTGCGTTCCTCGTCCTCGGAGAGCCTGCTCACGCCCACCCAGCGCTCGGTGCTGGCCCGGCTGGACGACGGAGGCCCGGCCACCACGGCCGCGCTGGCCCGCGCCGAGTTCGTACGCCCGCAGTCCATGCGGCTGACCCTGCGCGTACTGGAGGAGCAGGGGATCGTCGAGCGGGCGCCAGATCCGGACGACGGACGCAAGTCGGTCATGTCGATCACCGGCGCCGGGCGCACGACGCTCGCGGAGGTCCGGGCCGCCAAGCGCGACTGGCTCGCCGAGGCCATCGCCGCCGAACTCGACGGGGCCGAGCGCCGCACCGTCGCAGAGGCGACCGCCCTCCTGGACCGCCTGGTCGGTTCATGACCGGACGCGACACGGTCCCCGAGGCGATACCCCAGGTGCCACCGGCACCGGCACCGGCGGCCACCGGAACACAGGAGGCGGTCGCGCCCGGGTTCAGTGGCCGGCTCACCGCCCCGCTGCTGATCGGCTCGCTGCTCAACCCGCTCAACACCACCATGATCGCCACCGCTCTGGTGGCGATCGGACGCCACTTCGAGATCGGCGCCGCCGACACCGCGTGGCTGATCTCGGTCCTGTATCTCGCGAGCGCCGTCGCTCAGCCCGTACTGGGCAGACTCGCCGATGTGCTCGGCCCCCGCCGTGTCTTCCTCGTCGGGCTGGTCGTCGTCATCGCCTCCGGCCTGGTCGGGACGGTGGCGCCGGGCTTCGGCTGGCTGATCGTGTCCCGGCTGCTGCTCGGCATCGGCACGTCGGCCGCCTATCCGGCCGCCATGGCGGTGCTGCGCGACGAGTCCGCCCGGGTCGGCCGGCCCACCCCGCGTTCCGTCCTGGCCAGGCTCTCCTTCGCCGCGCTCGGCAGCGCGGCCGTCGGGCCCACGCTCGGCGGGCTGCTGGTCATGGTCGTCGGCTGGCGCGGCATCTTCGCCGTCAACGTGCCGGTCGCGCTCATCGCCTTCGGTGCCGCTCTGCGCTGGATCCCGGCCGACCCGCCGCGCGGACGCGCGGCCGACGGCAGTACGCCGCGGCTCGACCTGGACCCGCTCGGCATCGGGCTCTTCACCACCGCGCTGACCGTGCTCGTCTTCTTCCTGCTCGATCTCGCGCATCCGATGTGGTGGCTCCTCGCGCCCTTCGCGGTGCTCACCGCCGCCCTGGTGCGGTGGCAGCTGCGCCGCCCGGACCCCTTCGTCGATCTGCGGATGCTCGCGGGAAACGCCGCGCTCTCACGGACGTATCTGCGGCACGGAGTCAGCTATCTGCTGATCTACTGCGTGATGTACGGGTATACGCAGTGGCTGGAGGAGGCCCGGGGCTATTCGTCCGGGCACACCGGTCTGCTGATGCTGCCGATGTCCGTCGCCGCACTCGTCTGCTCGCTGCTCGGCGCCCGTACGAAGGGCATGCGCGGCCCGCTCGCCCTGGCCTGCGTCCTGCTCACCGTCGGGGCAGGCGTGCTGATGTTCCTCTCCGGGGACACCCCGCTCGCCGTCCTGCTGCTCGCCGGGGCCTGCTTCGGCATCCCGCAGGGGCTGATCGGCACGAGCAACCAGGCGGCCGTCCAGCTCTACGCCCCGGCCGAGTCCATCGGCTCCGCCGCGGGCCTCCAGCGCACCGCCCAGTACATCGGGGCCATCACCGCGTCCAGCCTGATCGCGCTCGCGTACGGGCGGTCGGCCGACGACCGCGGCCTGCACCTGATGGCCGGGGTCGCCGCCGTACTGGGCGTCCTCCTCACCGTCCTCACCGTCACCGACCGCGCCCTGCGCGGCCGTACCTGAAAACCGTCCCGCACCACTCAGCGAGGAGCACCACCATGAGCGCCACCACTCTCGACCCGAAGACCGCGCTGGTCGTCGTCGACCTGCAGAAGGGCATCACCGGTCTGCCGACCGTCCACCCCAGCGCCGATGTCGTCGCGCACGCCGCGACGCTCGCCGACGCGTTCCGGGCCAAGGGCCTCCCGGTCGTCCTGGTCCGCGTCACCGGCGGCGCCCCCGGCCGCACCGAGGGCCCCGCCCGCTCCGGGCAGCCCGCCGCCGACTGGGCCGACATCGTCCCCGAGCTCGGCCCGCAGGAGGGCGACATCGTCGTCACCAAGCTGACGTGGGGCGCCTTCCACGGCACCGACCTCGACCTTCAGCTGCGCCGCCGCGGCGTCACCCAGGTCGTGGTGGCCGGGATCGCGACCAGCATCGGCGTCGAGTCCACCGCCCGCTCGGCGTACGAGTACGGCTACCACGTCACGGTCGCCACGGACGCGGTGACCGACATGAGCGCGGAGGCCCACGAGAACAGCGTCGAGCGGATCTTCCCGCGCCTCGGCGAGACCGACACCACCGCCGCGATCATCAAGCTGCTGGGCTGACCGCCCGCGCGGCGGGGCCCCTCAGGACGACGGGTCCCGCCGCCGGATCTTGTTCCCCAGCCACACCAGCGGGTCGTACGTGCGGTCCACGGCCCGCTCCTTCAGCGGGATCAGCGCGTTGTCGGTGATCTTGATCTGCTCGGGGCACACCTCCGTACAGCACTTCGTGATGTTGCAGTAGCCGAGTCCGTGCTCCTCCTGGGCCGTCGCCTTCCGGTCGAGCCCGGACTCGGCGGCGGCGTCCAGCGGATGCATGTCCAGCTCGGCGACGCGCATCAGGAAGCGCGGTCCGGCGAAGGCCGCCTTGTTCTCCTCGTGGTCCCGCACCACATGGCAGGTGTCCTGGCACAGGAAGCACTCGATGCACTTGCGGAACTCCTGCGAGCGGTCCACGTCGACCTGCTGCATCCGGTACTCGCCCGCCTTCACGCCCGCCGGCGGCACGAAGGCGGGCACCTCCCGTGCCTTGGCGTAGTTGAACGACACATCGGTCACCAGATCCCGCACCACGGGGAAGGCCCGCAGCGGGGTGACCGTGATCGTCTCCTCGCGGGTGAACACCGACATGCGCGTCATGCACAGCAGCCGCGGCCGCCCGTTGATCTCCGCGCTGCACGAACCGCACTTGCCGGCCTTGCAGTTCCACCGCACCGCCAGATCGCCCGCCTGGGTCGCCTGGATGCGGTGGATGATGTCGAGGACGACCTCGCCGTCGTTGACCTCGACCGCGTAGTCCTCCAGGCCTCCGCCGTCGGTGTCCCCGCGCCACACCCTGAACCGTGCGTTGTAGCTGCTCACTCGTACAGCTCCTCTTCGGCGAGGTACTTGACCAGCTCCTCCTTCTCGAAGAGGGAGAGCAGGTCCGGACGGATGGGTTCGGTGGCCTCGCGCACGAGCTCGATCCGGCCCTCCAGCGGGTCGGCGGAGGCGTCGGCCGGCCGGCACAGCAGATTGACCGGGCGCCAGGAGCGCTCCATCGTGGGGCAGTCCTCGCGGGTGTGACCGCCGCGGCTCTCGGTGCGCTCCAGCGCCGCCCGTGCGATGCACTCGCTGACCAGCAGCATGTTCCGCAGGTCGAGGGAGAGGTGCCAGCCGGGGTTGAACTGCCGGTGCCCCTCGACCCCGGCCCGCCGGGCCCGCTCCCGCAGCCCGGCCAGTCTCTCCAGGGCCTGTTCCATCTCGGGGGCGCGGCGGATGATGCCGACGAGGTCGTTCATCGTCTGCTGGAGTTCCTGGTGCAGGGTGTACGGGTTCTCCGTCGGCGCGCCCCCGGCGAGCTCCTCCGCGCTGAACGGGCGCAGCGCCTCAGCGGCCGCCGCGTCGATCCTGGCCCCGTCCACCACCGGCGGCGTGCCGACGGTCTCGGCGTACCGGGCGGCGTGCAGCCCGGCCCGTCGGCCGAAGACCAGCAGGTCGGAGAGGGAGTTCCCGCCGAGCCGGTTGGAGCCGTGCATGCCGCCGGCGACCTCGCCCGCCGCGTACAGACCGGGCACATCGAGGGCGGCGGCGGTGTCGGAGTCGACGGCTATGCCGCCCATCACGTAGTGGCAGGTCGGGCCGACCTCCATCGCCTCCGCCGTGATGTCGACGTCCGCCAGCTCCTTGAACTGGTGGTACATCGACGGCAGCCGGCGCCGGATCCGCTCCGCGGACATCCGGGTCGACACATCCAGGAACACCCCGCCGTGCGGTGATCCGCGGCCCGCCTTCACCTCGGAGTTGATGGCGCGCGCGACCTCGTCGCGCGGCAGCAGTTCGGGTGGGCGGCGGTTGTTGTCCGGGTCCTCGTACCAGCGGTCGCCCTCCTCCTCCGACTGCGCGTACTTCTCCTTGAACACATCGGGGACGTAGTCGAACATGAAGCGCTTGCCCTCGGAGTTCCGCAGCACCCCGCCGTCGCCGCGCACCGACTCGGTGACGAGGATGCCCTTGACGGAGGGCGGCCAGACCATGCCGGTCGGGTGGAACTGCACGAACTCCATGTTCAGCAGCGGCGCGCCCGCCAGCAGGGCCAGCGCGTGGCCGTCGCCGGTGTACTCCCAGGAGTTCGACGTCACCTTGAAGGACTTGCCGATGCCGCCGGTGGCGAGGACGACCGCGGGCGCCTCCAGCACGAAGAACCTGCCTGTCTCGCGCTCGTAGCAGAAGGTCCCCGAGACCCTCTCGCCGTCCTTGAGGACCTGCGTGACCGTGCACTCCTGGAAGACCTTCAGCCGTGCCTCGTAGTCACCGAACTCGCGCTCGTCCTCCTGCTGGAGCGAGACGATCTTCTGCTGGAGGGTGCGGATCAGTTCGAGGCCGGTACGGTCCCCGACGTGTGCCAGGCGCGGGTACTCGTGGCCGCCGAAGTTGCGCTGGGAGATCTTCCCCTCGGGGGTGCGGTCGAAGAGGGCGCCCCAGGTCTCCAGCTCCCAGACCCGGTCGGGCGCCTCCTTGGCGTGCAGCTCCGCCATCCGCCACTGGTTGAGGAACTTCCCGCCGCGCATGGTGTCGCGGAAGTGCACCTGCCAGCTGTCCCGGGAGTTCACATTGCCCATGGAGGCGGCGATTCCGCCCTCGGCCATGACCGTGTGCGCCTTGCCGAAGAGTGATTTGCAGATGACGGCGGTACGGGCCCCGCGCTCGCGGGCCTCGATCGCGGCGCGCAGCCCGGCACCTCCGGCACCGACCACGACGACGTCCCACTGCTGTCGTTCGAGCTCTGTCATTCAGAAAAACCTCGGATCGTCGAAGGCGCCGGAGGCGACGAGGTACACGTAGAAGTCGCACGCCGCCACGCTGATCAGCGAGGACCAGGCGAGCAGCATGTGGCGGGTGTTGAGCCGCCCCACCCAGCCCCACAGCCGGTAGCGCACGGGGTGCTTCGAGAAGTGCCGCAGCCGGCCGCCGATGATGTGCCGGCAGGAGTGGCAGGACAGGGTGTACGCCCAGATCAGGACGATGTTGACAACGAAGATCAGCGAACCGAGACCCATGTGGCCCCAGGCGTAGTGCTCGTCGCGGAAGGCGAGCACGGTGTCGTACGTGAGGATCCCGGCGACCGGCACGGCGGCGTAGAAGAAGTACCGGTGGATGTTCTGCATGATCAGCGGGAAGCGGGTCTCGCCGCTGTACGCCGTGTGCGGCTCGGCGACCGCGCAGGCCGGGGGCGAGGCCCAGAAGCCCCGGTAGTAGGCCTTGCGGTAGTAGTAGCAGGTCAGCCGGAAGCCGAGCGGGAAGATCAGGATCAGCAGGGCGGGGGAGAGGCCCCACCAGCTGCCGAACAGGTCCCAGTTCGGCCCGTGCCGCATGGGGGCGCAGCTGTCCGCCAGACAGGGCGAGTAGAACGGCGAGACATAGGGGGCGGCGTAGTAGTCGGCGTTGGAGAACGCCCGCCAGGTCGAGTAGATGATGAAGGCGAGGAGCCCGCCCGCGGTCACGGCGGGCGCCAGCCACCAGCGGTCGGTCCGCAGGTGGCGGGCGGCGATGGCGGCCCGCGAGGGGTGGTGCACTCCCGCCGTCCGGGTCGCCGCTCCGCCCGGCGGGGGCGGCTTCGTGCCCGGAGCGCCGGCCGGATCACTGCCGGGATCCGTGCCTGTTTCGGTACCGGTGGCCAAAGGACTCTCCTAGGAGGTGTCTGACGGATGAGTGCGGGAGAAGGAGCCGTGTCCGGTGCGTGCGATCGCAAGGGCGCCGGAGCGGCCGTGTGGCGGAGCCACAGGGGCGTTTCGGCAACGCCGCGCGCGTGCGTGCCGGACACCGCGACGCCGCGGGCATGCGTCAGACACCCCCTCTAGGGGGCGTGTCGGCCGCGGACGCCGAGACCCTCGTCGTCCGAGTCCGTCCACAGCGCCGTGTCGTAGGGCGCCTCGGTGATCGTGATGACGCCGTCGACCGGGTCGGCGTGGCCGTCCGGGGCGAGCGGGTCCGGCGCGGAGTCCGCCTCGCGCAGCCGCGCGAGGCTCCGCTCCAGTCGCCCGACGGTGCGGACCAGGTCATCGAGACAGTGCTGAACTGCCGTCAACTCGTCCTGTAGTGACATGACTTGATCTCACTTCCGCAGTCGCGGGTGGCCATGCTCATGCGGAAGCGAGTGTCGCGCGTCACATCTCGTTTGGGAAGGGAGCGGGCCGCCCCGTCTTGTGGCGGCGGTGGCGCGTGCGGGTGCCGGGACTCCGCCGCACGGGTGAGGTTCGGGGCGGTTGCGCCGTGTCTGCGGCGCCCCTCGCGCGTGGCCGCTTTCAGTGGATGGGCGGAACCAGTGTGATCAACTGCAAATGCCACCAAACACGCATGATCCGGTCCATTCGGGTACGGGTGGTCCGGGCCGTCTCCGGAGGTATCAGCCATGTCCCACGTCGGCGTCCCGCGCGGGGCAGCCCGAAAGCGCCGCTCGCTCGCGCTCTTCACCACGGGTGTGCTCACGCTCCCCGTACTGGCCGGCTGCAGCTCGGGCGAGAAGGAGGCCACCACCGCGGTCGTCCCGCAGGACGTCGCGCCCGCGGCCCGCACCCAGGTCGCGGACGGCGGCACGGTCAACTGGGCGATCGACGCGATGCCCGCCACCCTCAACGCCTTCCAGGCGGACGCCGACAGCGCCACCACCCGCATCACCGGCGCCCTCCTGCCGACCCTCTTCCCGCTGGACGCCCAGGGCCGGCCGCGGCTGAACCCGGACTACCTGGAATCCGCGAAGGTGGTCGGGCAGGAGCCCCGGCAGGTCGTGCTCTACCGGCTCAACCAGCAGGCGGTGTGGAGCGACGGCCGGGAGATCGGGGCACCGGACTTCGTCGCCCAGTGGCGGGCGCTGAGCGGCAAGGACTCCGCGTTCTGGACCGCCCGCAACGCCGGGTACGAGCGCATCGAGAAGATCGAGCGCGGCGCCGACGACCTGGAGGTCAAGGTCACCTTCGCCAAGCCGTACGCGGACTGGCGCTCCCTCTTCTCCCCGCTGTACCCGAAGCAGGTGACGGGCTCCCCGGACGCCTTCAACGACGGAGCGCGCTCCGCGCTCAGGGCGACCGCGGGACCGTTTCGGCTGCGCGACGTCGACAAGGAGAAGGGCTCCGTCACGCTGGCCCGGAACCCGCGCTGGTGGGGCAGCCCGGCCAAGCTCGACTCGCTGGTCTTCAAGGCGGTCAAGCCGCAGGACCGCACCGAGGCGCTGACCGGGGGGAAGGTCGACGTCGCCGACATCGACGCGGCGACCGCCCACCGCATCGTCCAGGCCGCCGGGGACGCCGGCGACAGCGGGGCGCCGCCCGCCCACGGCCCCGGCTCCGAGATCACCCCGGCCGCGGCCCTGCGCTCCTGGGCACTGGCGCACGGCTCCGACGAGGAAGCGGCCGAGGAGGCGCAGTCCGCCCGGGACGAGAAGGCCCGTGCCGCCCAGGCGTACGCCACCGAGCAGAACGATCTGCGCGGCTACGTGCTCCGCAAGTCCCTGGAGCCCGCGTACACCCAGCTCGCCCTGAACGGGGAGACCGGCCCGCTCGCCGACGACCGGGTACGCCGGGCCGTGGCCCGCGCCCTGGACCGCCAGGAGCTCGTCGACACCGTGCTCAAGCCGCTCGGCCTGCCCGCGAACCCGCTCGGCAGCCACCTGGCCCTGGCCGGACAGCCCGGTTACAAGGACAGCAGCGACGCACTCGGCGGCCAGGACACCAAGGAGGCCCAGGCGCTGCTGGCCGACGCGGGCTGGACGCGCGAGGGGGCCCTCCAGAAGACGGACGGCACCAAGGCGGGCAGCGAGGGCGAGAAGCAGACGGACAAGGAGAAGGAAGAGAAGGAGAAGGAGAAGGAGGAGAAGGAGGGGGACAAGAAGACGGCTGACGAGAAGAAGGCCGGCGCCAAGGACGACGGCAAGACCGACAACGCCGCCCGCCGCGAGCCCGCCAACGACGACGGCCTCTACATCGTCGGCGACGACAGCAAGCCCGGCGCGGCCGAGGGCGCCGTCACCCGCGCCCTCGCCACGGCCCCCGCCGCCGCCGCGCAGAGCGCCGCGCTGCTGCGCCAGGCCGGACACCTGGGGGAGACGGGCACCTCGGAGGACGCCCCGGCCAGGATCACCGCCCAGGACCGGCAGCCCGGCGGCGCCGCCGGCGCCTACGCACCGGTCGGCACCGCGGCGCCCGCCCAGGCCCCCGACTCCGCCCGCGGCCCCCTCGGCAAGGACGGCAAGCCGCTGTCCCTGCGGTTCGTCCTGCCCTCGGGGCCGGGCTCCGAGTCGCTGCGCAGCGTCGGGGACAAGATCGCGGCGATGCTCGACACGATCGGGATCCGTACCGAGATCACCAAGGTCTCCGACGAGAGCTACTTCCGGGACCACGTCGCGTCCGGTGACTACGACCTGGCGCTCTACTCCTGGCCCGCGACCGCCTACCCGGCCACCGACGACCGCCCGATCTTCGCCAAGCCGGTGCCCGCGACCGACGGCTCGCTGCTCGTCGAGCAGAACTACACCCGCGTCGGCACGGACCACATCGACCAGCTCTTCGACCAGGCCGCCGGGGAGCTCGACGAGGGCTCGGCCAGGGACCTGATGAAGAAGGCGGACGCCAGGATCTGGGCCGCCGCAGGATCGATTCCTCTCTATCAGCGCCCGCAGCTCGTCGCGACCGACAGGAAGCTGGTGAACGTGGGTGCCTTCGGCTTCGGGGTGCCCCACTACCAGGACATCGGCTTCAAGAAGCCGCAGGCGGCCGGCGCCCCCGCCAACCCCAGGAAGTAGCAGGTCAGCGCAGCAGCGAAAGCTCAGAACTGGCTCAATTCCCTTGCCCGTCGGCCCGCCGGCGGGCAAGGCTGTGTGCACCCGCTGACCCGGGTAGCCGCTCCGCCTCCCGGTCCCGGGGCCCCAACCCCGGCGACCGCGGCGCACCGGCACCGCTCCGGGCTCCCCCTCGGAGCCGCGGCTTCGGAGCCCCACCTCCGAGGTCGCGCACGTCCCGCGTCCGCGCGGACCGCCCGGGGCCGTGTTCACGGCCACCCGGTGAAATCCGCCGGAAGAGCCGGAGCACGGGGGCGGAAACATCAGGCGGCCGCGGAGCTCGGCAAGGGGGCCGCGGCGGGCGCGAGCGGGGCCGCGCACCCGTCCTGTGGCCGGTAAGACTTGCCCGGGAAGCCGCAGGGGCGCCCGGCCCGTACCATGGGACTAGCCGTGGCGCGTCCGCCCGGCGGGCGTACGAGGACTCAAGACCGACTAAGACGCCTGAATCCCCGATCCGAGAGAAGCGCAAGCCACCCATGCCCACGCGCCACGATATCCGTAACGTAGCCATCGTCGCCCACGTCGACCACGGCAAGACCACGCTGGTCGACGCCATGCTCAGGCAGGCCGGCGCCTTCGCCGCGCACGCCGCCGAGAACCTCGACGAACGCATGATGGACTCGAACGACCTGGAGCGTGAGAAGGGCATCACGATCCTGGCCAAGAACACGGCCGTGAAGTACCACCCCAAGGATGGCGGCGACGTCATCACCATCAACATCATCGACACCCCCGGCCACGCCGACTTCGGTGGTGAGGTCGAGCGCGGCCTGTCGATGGTGGACGCGGTCGTGCTCCTGGTCGACGCCTCCGAGGGCCCGCTCCCGCAGACCCGCTTCGTGCTCCGCAAGGCGCTGACGGCCAAGCTCCCGGTCATCCTCTGCATCAACAAGACGGACCGCCCGGACTCCCGGATCGCCGAGGTCATCGACGAGACGTACGACCTCTTCCTGGACCTGGACGCCGACGAGGACCAGATCGAGTTCCCGATCGTCTACGCCTGCGCCCGTGACGGCGTCGCCTCGCTGACCAAGCCGGAGGACGGTTCCGTCCCGCCGGACAGCGACAGCCTGGAGCCGTTCTTCAGCACGATCCTCTCCGCCGTCCCGGCCCCGGAGTACGACGAGGAAGCCCCCCTCCAGGCCCACGTCACCAACCTGGACGCCGACAACTTCCTCGGCCGTATCGCGCTCTGCCGTGTCGAGCAGGGCGAGCTGCGCAAGGGCCAGACCGTCGCGTGGATCAAGCGTGACGGCACGATGTCCAACGTCCGCATCACCGAACTGCTGATGACGGAGGCGCTCACCCGCAAGCCCGCAGAGAAGGCCGGTCCGGGCGACATCTGCGCGATCGCCGGTATCCCGGACATCATGATCGGCGAGACCCTGGCCGACCCCGAGAACCCGATCGCGCTGCCGCTGATCACGGTCGACGAGCCCGCCATCTCGATGACCATCGGTGCGAACACCTCGCCGCTGGTCGGCAAGGGCGGCAAGGGCCACAAGGTCACCGCCCGCCAGATCAAGGACCGTCTGGACCGCGAGCTGGTCGGTAACGTCTCGCTCCGCGTCCTGGACACCGAGCGCCCCGACGCCTGGGAGGTCCAGGGCCGCGGTGAGCTCGCGCTGGCCATCCTCATCGAGACCATGCGCCGTGAGGGCTTCGAGCTGACGGTCGGCAAGCCGCAGGTGGTCACCAAGCAGGTCGAGGGCAAGACGTACGAGCCCATCGAGCGCATGACCATCGACTCGCCCGAGGAGCACCTCGGTGCGATCACGCAGCTCATGGCGAGCCGCAAGGGCCGCATGGAGACGATGACGAACCACGGTTCGGGCTGGGTCCGCATGGAGTGGATCGTCCCGTCCCGCGGCCTCATCGGCTTCCGTACGGAGTTCCTGACCCAGACCCGTGGCACGGGCATCGCGCACTCCCTGTTCGAGGGCCACGAGCCGTGGTTCGGCGAGCTGCGCACCCGTCACAACGGCTCCCTGGTGGCGGACCGCGCGGGCGTCGTGACGCCGTTCGCGATGGTCAACCTCCAGGAGCGCGGTGTCATCTTCACGGAGGCCACCACGGAGGTCTACGAGGGCATGATCATCGGTGAGAACTCGCGCTCCGACGACATGGACGTGAACATCACCAAGGAGAAGAAGCTCACCAACATGCGTGCGGCTTCCGCGGACACCACGGAGAACGTGGTGCCCGCCCGCAAGCTGTCGCTGGAGCAGTCGCTGGAGTTCTGCCGCGACGACGAGTGCATCGAGGTGACCCCGGAGACCGTGCGTATCCGCAAGGTCGTCCTGGACCAGAAGGAGCGCGGCCGCTCCGCGTCGCGCGCCAAGCGCTGATCCTCCGCTCGTCCCGCCGGCAGTTCCCGCCGGTGAAGGGGCCCGGCACCGCTCACCACGCGGTGCCGGGCCCCTTCGCTGTGCCTGCCGTGCCCGAGGTGCCCCCTGAGCCCGCCCGTGGGCCTCGTGGGGCGGCTGCTCCCCGTCCGGGACGGCGCCCCGGTCCGAAGGGCCTGAACCAGCCATGTGCGCCCGTGTATGGGCTTAGGGTTGAGCGGCCCGTGACCGGCTGCCCGGAGTCCGCTCCCGGCGACCGGCCGGCCGCGCCGCCGCTCCGTGACGCACCGGGTGTCGGAGGCGCGTACGGGGCCCGGCAGGTCAACCCGATTTTGGGGACCAAGCGTCCGGATATCGGGCGTCGCTCTCCGGAACATGTGTTAACAGTCCGTTTCGGGTGTGTCTGTCTGGGGTCATTTTGTCCGTATTTTGAACCACGCGACCAGGGGATGTTGTCAAACCGAGACCCTTTAAGTGTGGTTTACAGCCCAGTCGTACTTAATAGTTGGCTCCATTGAGCTCGGGTCAATGGGTCACGCACTGTGGGGAGTGCCGACTCACGAGCACACTCAGGGCACTGAAACGATCACCGTCAGGGGTGTCGGTGTATCAATCCAGTGCCCTTCTTGTAGTCAAAAGTGGACTCATGAGGAGGAACCCATGCGTGGTGCCAAGAGCGCCAAGTGGGTCGCGGGAGCGGCCATCATCGCCCTGGCTGCGACCGCTTGTGGCGGCGGGAACGACGACGCCGACAAGGGCAAGGGCGGCGACAAGGGCGCCGTCAACGCCGACGGCATCTTTTCCGTCGAGGTCGGTGAGCCGCAGAACCCGCTGCAGCCGGCCAACACGATGGAGTCGAACGGCAGCATCGTCACCGACTCGATCTTCTCGCAGCTGGTCGACTACGACCCGTCCGGCAAGCTTGAGATGATCAACGCCGAGTCTGTCGACACCAAGGACAGCAAGCTCTGGACGGTCAAGCTCAAGAAGGACTGGAAGTTCCACGACGGGACCCCGGTCACGGCCGAGTCCTACATCAAGGCCTGGAACTGGGCCGCGAACATCAAGAACAACCAGACCAACGCGTCCTGGTTCGGCGACATCAAGGGCTACGCCGACGTCCACCCCGATGACGCCAAGGCCAAGCCGAAGTCGGACGCCATGTCCGGTCTGAAGAAGGTGGACGACTACACGTTCACCATCGAGCTGAACTCCGCGCTGCCGTACTTCTCCTACAAGCTCGGTTACACGGTCTTCTCCCCGCTGCCCGAGTCGTTCTACGCGGACCCGAAGGCCGCCGGCGAGAAGCCGGTCGGCAACGGCGCGTACAAGTTCGTCAGCTGGGACCACAAGAAGCAGATCAAGGTCGTCCGCAACGACGACTACAAGGGTGCCGACAAGGCGAAGAACGGCGGTGTGGTCTTCAAGAACTACACCACCCTCGAGACCGCCTACGAGGACCTGAAGTCGGGCAACGTCGACGTCCTGCGTCAGATCGGCCCGAAGGACCTCCCGGTCTACCGGGCGGACCTCGGTGACCGCGCGGTGGACAAGGCGTACTCCGCCATCCAGACGATCGCCGTCGCGTTCTACACCAAGCAGTTCAAGGACATCGACCCGAAGGTCCTCCAGGGCCTGTCGATGGGCATCGACCGCGACACCATCACCAAGACCGTGCTCCAGGGCACGCGCGAGCCGGCCACGGGCTGGGTCGCCAAGGGTGTTCTGGGCTTCCAGAAGGACGCCGCGGGCGACGTCACCAAGTACGACCCGGCGAAGGCCAAGCAGCTCATCAAGGACGGCGGCGGCGTCCCGGGCAACAAGATCTCGATCCAGTTCAACGCCGACGGCGGCCACAAGGAATGGGTCGAGGCGGTCTGCAACAGCATCAAGCAGTCGACCGGTGTGAACTGCACCACCGACTCGAAGGCCGACTTCCAGGCCGACACGAACGCGCGTGACGACAAGCAGGTCAAGTCCCTGTACCGCTCCGGCTGGGTGCTCGACTACCCGGTGAACGCGAACTTCATCTCGGACCTGTTCCGTACCGGCGCAGCCGGTAACCAGGGTGACTTCTCGAACAAGGGTCTTGACGCGGAGATCAAGAAGGCTGACTCCGCTGCCTCCCTCGACGACTCCGTCGCGGCCTACCAGAAGATCGAGAAGGAGCTGGTGAACTACATGCCCTCCATCCCGCTCTGGTACTACAAGGTCAACGCCGGTTACTCGGAGAAGGTCCAGAACGTCGAGTACGCGCAGGACGGCGACCCGATCCTGACCAAGATCGAAGTCAAGAAGTAAACATCCCGACGTAGTCCGCGCGCAGGCGCGGGACCGGTACTGAAAGACGGTCCGCGCCTGTCCGCACGCCGTGGCCGGGGGGCCCTTCCACGCATCCGACGACCCTTAGGGGGAGTTCGGTGCGGGGGAGGGCCCGTCGGCTGCTGCTTGCCTATTACATGGAGGCATGATGGGGCGCTATGTCGCACGACGACTGCTCCAGATGATCCCGGTCTTCCTCGGGACAACCCTGCTGATCTTCCTGATGGTCTACACGCTGCCCGGTGACCCCGTGCGCGCGCTCTTCGGGGACAAGGGGGCCGATCCGGCCACTCTGGCGAGACTTCGCCATGAGAAGGGGCTCGATCTGCCGATCCTGCAGCAGTACTGGAATTACATGACAGGCATCGTCCTGCACGGTGACTTCGGTGAGCAGATAGCCAGCGGACGTCCCGTCACGGACGTCCTCGGCGACGCGTTCCCCGTCACCCTCCGGCTGGCCGGCATGGCGTTCGCCATCGAGATCGTCATCGGCATCAGCCTCGGCACCCTCGCCGGACTGCGTGCCGGCCGGCTCACCGACAACGTCGTCCTGGTCTTCACCCTGCTGATCATCTCGATCCCGGTGTTCGTCCTCGGCTTCATCATCAAGACGGTGTTCGCCTTCCAGCTCGACTGGATCTCACCGAACGTGTCCAGCGAGGCGAAATGGAGCGAACTACTGGCGCCGGCCATCGTGCTGGGCTCGCTCTCACTCGCCTACGTCGCGCGGCTCACGCGTACGACGATGGCCGAGAACCTTCGCTCGGACTACATGCGCACCGCCATCGCCAAGGGCCTTCCCAAGCGGCGCATCGTCGGTGTCCACCTGATGCGCAACTCGCTGATCCCCGTCATCACCTTCCTCGGCACCGACCTCGGTGCCCTGATGGGCGGCGCGGTCGTCACCGAGGGCCTGTTCAACGTGAAGGGCATCGGAGGCACGATCTACGAGTCGATCGTGAAGCGTGAGGGCACGACACTCGTCGGCCTCGTCACCATCCTCGTGCTCGTCTATCTCCTCATGAGCCTCATCGTCGACCTGCTGTACGCGGTCCTGGACCCGAGGATCCGTTATGCCTGACGTGACCAAGACCGCACCCGCACCCGAGGACGCCAAGGCTCCCCTCGCGGACCCGTCGGCGGTCGTCAAGGCCGATAAGGCCCGCAGCCTGTGGGGCGACGCCTGGCGGGACCTGCGTACCAACTGGTACTTCATCATCTCGTCGGTGCTGATCGTCATCCTGCTGGTGATCGCCGTCTTCCCCGGCCTGTTCACGAGCGCCTCGCCGACCTCCGCCGACCTGGTGCACCACTACCTGGGCAAGCCGGAGCTGAGCAAGGTCGGCTCAGAGGGCTGGCTCGGCTACGACGGCCAGGGCCACAGCGTCTACGCGCGTGTCATCTACGGCACCCGCGCCTCGATCACCGTCGGTGTCTGTGTGACGCTCCTGGTGACGCTGTTCGGCGGACTGATCGGCATGATCGCCGGTTACTTCGGAGGCTGGGTCGACGCCCTGCTCTCCGGCTTCTTCACCAACGTCTTCCTCGGCATCCCCTTCCTGCTGGGTGCCATGGTCGTTCTCCAGGCGTTCACCGAACGGACGGTCTGGGTGGTCATCTTCGCCCTGGCGTTCCTCGGCTGGACCCAGATCGCGCGAGTGATGCGCGGTGCGGTGATCGTGATCAAACAGTCGGACTACGTGCAGGCCGCCAGAGCGCTGGGCGCGGGTACCAACCGGATCCTCTTCCGGCACATCCTGCCCAACGCCATGGCCCCGGTGATCGTGGTCGCCACCATCTCCCTCGGCGTCTACATCTCCGCCGAGGCCACCCTGTCCTACCTGGGTCTGGGTCTCGCCGACCCGACGATCTCGTGGGGCATGGACATCTCCGGTGGCTCCGCCCAGATCCGCGTCGCACAGCACATCCTGCTGTACCCGTCGATCATGCTCAGCATCACCGTTCTGGCGTTCATCATGCTCGGCGAAGCCGTCCGTAACGCCCTCGATCCCAAGTCGCGATAAGGAGGGCGAACGTGACCACCATCGACAAGACAGCCGAAGTCCCGTCCCCGCGCCCGGGAGACGACCACGTCGGCCCCCTGCTCGAAGTCCGTGACCTGCACGTGGAGTTCCACACCCGTGACGGTGTGGCCAAGGCGGTCAACGGAGTCAACTACACCGTGAACGCCGGTGAGACCCTCGCCGTCCTCGGTGAGTCCGGCTCCGGCAAGTCTGTGACGGCCCAGGCCGTCATGGGCATCCTCGACATGCCGCCGGGCAGGATCCCGCAGGGCGAGATCCTCTTCCGCGGCCAGGACATGCTGAAGATGTCCTACGAGGAGCGCCGGAAGATCCGCGGCCAGAAGATCGCGATGATCTTCCAGGACGCGCTCTCCTCGCTGAACCCGGTCCTCAGCGTCGGCTACCAGCTCGGCGAGATGTACCGGGTCCACCAGGGCCTGTCCAAGAAGGAAGCCAAGGCCAAGGCCATCGAGCTGATGGACCAGGTCAAGATCCCGGCCGCCGCGGCCCGGATCTCGGACTACCCGCACCAGTTCTCCGGCGGTATGCGCCAGCGCATCATGATCGCCATGGCGCTGGCCCTGGAACCGGACCTGATCATCGCGGACGAGCCGACCACCGCGCTCGACGTGACGGTCCAGGCCCAGGTCATGGACCTGCTCGCGGAGCTCCAGCGCGAGTACAACATGGGCCTGATCCTGATCACCCACGACCTCGGCGTCGTCGCCGACGTCGCGGACAAGATCGCCGTGATGTACGCGGGCCGGATCGTCGAGACCGCCCCGGTCCACGAGATCTACAAGCGTCCGGCACACCCCTACACCAAGGGGCTGCTGGAATCGATCCCGCGCCTTGACCAGAAGGGCCAGGAGCTCTTCGCGATCAAGGGCCTGCCGCCCAACCTGCTCCACGTGCCCTCGGGCTGCGCCTTCAACCCGCGCTGCACGAAGGCGCAGGACATCTGCCGTACGGACATCCCGGCTCTGAGCCCGGTGACCGAGCAGGACGGCGCCGAGCTGGTCGGACGCGGCAGCGCCTGCCACTTCTGGAAGGAGACGATCCATGGCTGACATCAAGAAGGAGCCCGTGGACGCCACCCCGAACGTCACCGAAGTGGAGACGGTCGACGCGGGCACCGAGGCGGAGGCCGTAGCCGCCATCGACGCCCCCGTGTCCCAGGGGGAGCCGATCCTCCAGGTCCGCAACCTGGTCAAGCACTTCCCGCTGACCCAGGGCATCCTGTTCAAGAAGCAGGTCGGGGCCGTCAAGGCCGTCGACGGCATCTCGTTCGATCTCTACGCGGGCGAGACGCTCGGCATCGTGGGCGAGTCCGGCTGTGGCAAGTCCACCGTCGCCAAGCTCCTGATGACACTGGAGCAGGCCACCGCGGGCGAGGTCTTCTACAAGGGCCAGGACATCACCAAGCTGTCCGGCCGCGCGTTGAAGGCCGTGCGCCGGAACATCCAGATGGTGTTCCAGGACCCGTACACCTCTCTCAACCCGCGTATGACGGTGGGTGACATCATCGGGGAGCCGTACGAGATCCACCCCGAGGTGGCGCCGAAGGGTGACCGCCGGCGCAAGGTCCAGGAGCTCCTGGACGTCGTCGGTCTCAACCCGGAGTACATCAACCGCTATCCGCACCAGTTCTCCGGCGGACAGCGCCAGCGCATCGGCATCGCCCGCGGCCTCGCGCTCAACCCGGAGATCATCATCTGCGACGAGCCGGTCTCCGCGCTCGACGTGTCGGTGCAGGCTCAGGTCATCAACCTGATGGAGAAGCTCCAGGACGAGTTCAACCTCTCCTACCTCTTCATCGCGCACGACCTGTCGATCGTCCGGCACATCTCGGACCGGGTCGGCGTCATGTACCTCGGCAAGATGGCCGAGATCGGTACGGACACGCAGATCTACGACCACCCGACGCACCCCTACACCCAGGCGCTGCTGTCGGCGGTCCCGGTCCCGGACCCGGAGGCCCGCGAGGGCCGCGAGCGGATCATCCTCTCCGGGGACGTCCCGTCGCCGGCCAACCCGCCGTCGGGCTGCCGCTTCCGCACCCGCTGCTGGAAGGCCGAGGCCAAGTGCGCCGAGGAGATGCCGCTGCTGGCCATCCCCGAGCGCTTCAAGACCTCGACGACGCCGGCCGCGCACGAGTCGGCCTGCCACTTCGCCGAGGAGAAGGACGTCGTTCACGCGGCCTGACGGCCCGTAGAGCCACTGCGGACCCCTCGGGAGCCCTTCTGGGAACCCGGGGGGTCTCGTTCGTCCTGGTTCACACTGTCTTCCGTCGCCCCGGCGGGCGGACCGTCACCCTCCGCTGTTCATGACGGTCCGCCCCCTGCGGGTCGGGCTACTTGTACTGGATGCCCCACAGGTTGCTGCTCTTCTTCACCGGCGCCACGTTGTTGCTCTTCTTCCACACCTGGCTCTTCTTGCAGCCACCGGTGCTCTTGGGCACCATGCGGTACTTCGTGACGCTGAAGCCCTTGGCCTCGTGGTACATCATCAGACGGCCGCGGGTCTTGCCCTTCTTCTTCTTGACCGTGGCGGCGTAGGTCCAGGTGTCGGACTTCGACCAGGTCTTCCCCACGGAGACGCTGAAGGAGGCCGAGGCCTTCGCGAAGATGACACCCGCCTCGGTGCCGACCGTCGCCGTGCCGGTGGCGGTCCAGGAGCCCGTCTTGTTCTTGGAGTAGCTGATGGTGACGCCGGGCTTCGCCCAGTCGCTGTGCACCTGGGTGGCACGCCACACGGTCTTCTTGTTCCCGATCGAGTAGATCGGGGTGTCGTCGCACTTGGTGCCCGCCGACGCGGGTGCCGCCGCTCCGGCCACGACGCCGGCGCCGAGCAGGGTGGCTGTGACCACGGTGCTGATTACACGCTTCACGCAGGTCCTCCTGTTGGGATCATCTTGCGCTGTACGCGTCACAAGATATGAGCCAACTACCCTGCGGAATAAGCGACTTGAGGAACCATTGAGGTTCTTTATGAGGAAGTGCGCGTTCCGCCCGATTCCGCCGCACGAGGGGAGCGCGAAGGCGCCCGGAACCGATCGGTTCCGGGCGCCTTTCCCGTGTACCCGGGAACCGGGCACGCAGGTGGCTCGGGTCAATGGGCCGACGTGCTCGGTTCCCGGGGGGCCGTGGCGAGGGGTGTCAGCCTCGGGCCTCGGGGTCTTCGAGGGTCTTCTTGTCGAGCCGCGGCGCCTCGGACGCCGTACGAGCGCCGGGGACGGACGAGGCGGTGCCCGGCTCCTCGGGGTAGTGGCAGGCCGTCAGATGCCCGTCACGGCTGCCGCTGATCCGCACCAGCGGCGGCGTCTCGCTCGCGCACTTGTCCGTCGCCTTCCAGCAGCGGGTGCGGAAGCGGCAGCCCGACGGCGGATTGACCGGGGACGGCACGTCGCCGGTGAGCAGGATGCGCTCGCGGGCCGGGACGTCGTCGGCGGTGGCCTCGGGAACGGCGGAGAGCAGCGCCCTGGTGTACGGGTGGCGCGGGTTGCCGTACAGGTCGTCGCGGTCGGCGATCTCCACGATCCGGCCCAGGTACATGACGGCGACGCGCTGCGAGAAGTGGCGCACGATCGCCAGGTCGTGGGCGATGAACAGGAACGCGATGCCCAGTTCCTTCTGCAGCTTCTGCAGCAGGTTCACCACCTGGGCCTGGATCGACACGTCCAGCGCGGAGACGGGCTCGTCGGCCACGATCAGCTTCGGTTCCAGGGCCAGCGCGCGGGCCACGCCGATGCGCTGGCGCTGACCGCCGGAGAACTCGTGCGGGAAGCGGTTGTAGTGCTCCGGGTTGAGGCCGACGATCTCCAGGAGCTCCCGGACGCGGTTCTCCCGGCCTCCGGCCGGACTGACGTCGTTGATCTCCATCGGCGCCGTGATGATCTTGCCGACCGTCTGGCGCGGGTTCAGCGACGCGTACGGGTCCTGGAAGATCATCTGGATCTCGGAACGGATCGGCGCCAGCTCCCTGCGCGAGGCATGACTGATGTCCCGGCCGCGGTAGGAGATCCGGCCGGCGGTCGGCTCCAGGAGCCGGGTGATCAGCCGGCCCGTCGTCGACTTGCCGCAGCCGGACTCGCCGACCAGGCCGAGGCTCTCGCCCTCGGCCACCGTGAAGTCCACTCCGTCCACGGCCTGGACCGCGCCGACCGTCCGCCGGATCGGGAAGCCCCCCTTGATCGGGAAGTGCTTGGTCAGCCCGGAGACGTCAAGGAGGGGATCGGTGCTGCTCATGGTGGGGAAGTCCCGTCTCGTGTGCGTCAGTTGGGCCGGGTACCGGCGAAGTCGGCGAAGTGCTCCGTGCGCTGCTCCGGCGTCAGGTGGCAGGCCGCCCCGCGCCCTCCGGACAGCTCCAGCGGAGGCTGTTCGGTCGCGCAGCGGTTGCCGCCGACCCGCTCGGTGAACGCGCACCGCGGGTGGAAGCAGCAGCCGCTCGGCGGGTTGAGGAGGCTCGGCGGTGACCCGGGGATCGGCGAAAGCGGTACGTCGACCGGTCCGTCGAGGGTCGGCATCGACCCCAGCAGGCCCCAGGTGTAGGGGTGCTGGGGCGCGCGCAGTACTTCCTTCTTCGTACCGCGCTCCACACACCGGCCGCCGTACATCACCAGCACGTCGTCCGCGATGTCGGCGATGACGCCGAGGTCGTGGGTGATGAAGATGATCGAGGTGCCGGTCTCCTGCTGGAGTTCCTTGAGCAGGTCCATGATCTGGGCCTGCACGGTGACGTCGAGCGCCGTCGTCGGCTCGTCCGCCACCAGCAGTGCGGGGTCGCAGACCAGCGCCATGGCGATCATCGCGCGCTGGCGCATACCGCCGGAGAACTGGTGCGGGTAGTCGTCGACGCGCAGGTTCGGCTGCGGGATGCCCACCTTGGTGAGCATCTCCACGGACCGGGCCCGCGCCTCGCGCTTGGAGGCCCCGGTGTGCTTGCGGTACGTCTCACCGATCTGCTTGCCGATCGTGTGGTACGGCGAGAGCGAGGCCAGCGCGTCCTGGAAGATCATGGACATCTTGTTGCCGCGCAGCCGCTCAAGCTCACGCTCGGAGGCGGCCAGCAGATCCTGCCCGTCGAGCAGGATCTCGCCCTCGATCTCGGTGTGGTCGGGGTGGTGCAGGCCGAGGATCGTCAGGTTGGTGACGGACTTGCCGGAGCCGGACTCGCCGACGATGCCGAGCGTCTTGCCCCGCTCGACGTCGAAGGACAGGCCGTCGACGGCCTTGACGACGCCGTCTTCGGTCGAGAAGTGCACGCGCAGATCGCGTACGGAGAGGAAGGGGGTGCTCACTGGATCTCTCCCTAGGCGAGGCGGACGCGTGGGTCGATGAGGGCGTAGACGGCGTCCACGACGATGTTGAGCAGCACGATCGCGGCGGCGGCCACCATCATCACGCCGAGGAGCGTGGGGAGGTCGTTGGTCGACACGGCCTTGACCGAGAGCGTCCCGATGCCCTGGAGGCTGAAGACCGTCTCGGTGATGATCGCTCCGCCGAGGAGCACGCCGAGGTCGAGGCCGAAGATGGTGATGATGGGGCCCATGGCCCCGCGCCAGGCGAATCTGAAGAACACCGTCCGGCGGGAGAGGCCCTTGGCCCGCGCCGTGCGGACGTAGTCCTCGCTCATCGACTCCACCAGCTGGGAGCGCGACATACGCGTGTAGTTGGCCGTGAAGATGACCGAGAGCACCAGCCAGGGCAGCAGCAGGCCCGAGAACCACGCGCCGGGGTTCTCACTGATCGGCGTGTAGCTGGGCCGGTCCAGCAGGTGCAGCTGGTCGGTGAAGAAGTACATGGCGAGCACGCCGACGATGTAGATCTGCATCGAGGAGGCGATCAGCGAGGCGGAGGACGCGACCTTGTCGAGCGGCTTGCCCTGCTTGACGGCCGCGAGCATGCCGGCTCCGACGCCGAAGATGACGAAGACGAACGCGCTGCCGACGGAGAGCGAGAGCGTGGTCGGGAAGCGGTCGACGATGGTGCCGAAGACGGGCTCGCGGTTGATGAACGAGTACCCCAGGCAGGGGGCGGGACAGTGCCCGTAGGACACGTAGTCACGCCCGACGAAGATGCCTTGCAGCCAGTGCCAGTACTGCACCGGTATCGGGTCGGCGATCCCCAGGTTGTGCCGCACCAGCGCGAGGGTCTCGGGCGTGCAGACCTTGCCGCAGGCCACCCGGGCGGGGTCGCGCGGGGCGGCGTAGAAGAGGTAGAAGACCAGGGCGCTGATGATCAGCAGGATGACCGCGGCGCCGATGGTACGGCGGAGGAGGAAGCGCAGCATGGCAGTTGGATTTCCTGACGGATGCCGAGGGGTAGGAGGGGCGCGGGCGGCTCTTCACCGGAGAGCCGCCCGCGCACCGCTGGGGCCGTTCGTCAGGCCTTGACGTACGTCTTGTGGATGATCGTCGCGGAGAACTGCGGGTCCATCATGGCGCCGCCGACCTTGGAGCCGTACAGGTAGAAGCGACGCTGGAAGGTCTCCGGGATGATCGGGACGACCTCGTCCATGATCCGCTTGTCCAGCGCCGTCCAGGCGGCACCGGCCGCCTTCTGGTCGCCGATGACGACGTTCTTCTTGATGGCCGCGTCGATCCAGTCGACCTTCACCTGGGAGACGTTGTTCTGGCCGTTGCCGATGTTGGCGCTGTCGAGCAGCGGCTGGATCATCGTGTAGGCGGTCGGCCAGTCCGGGGACCAGCCGAACCACATGACGTCGAAGCTGTTGTCGACCTGCTGGATCTGGTCGTAGTACGAGGTCGAGTCGACGGGCTTGACGACCGGCGTGAAGCCCGCGGCCTTGAGCGCGTTCTCGATGACGACGGCCGTCTTGTCGTAGGTAGGGCTCTGCGGGTAGGAGTAGACGATCTTCTGGCCGAGCTTGCCGGCCTTCTTGAGGATCGCCTTGGCCGCTGCGGCGTCACCCTTGGGTGTCTTGAGCTTGCCGTAGAGGTCGAACTCCTTGCGGCCCAGGATGTCGGGGCTGAGGAGAGTCGTCGCGTAGTCGCCCGCCGACGGTCCGCCGTAGATCTTGCGGATCTGCTCCAGCGGCCAGGCGGTGTTGAGCGCCTTGCGCACCTCGACGTCCGTGATGCGCTTGCAGTTGATCGCGTAGTAGTACGTGCCGGTGAGCAGGCCGTTGAAGGTCCGCTTCTTCAGCTCCGGGTCGCTGAGCACCTTCTGCATGCGCTCTGCGGGCACGGACTTGTAGATGGAGATCATCTGCTGGTCCTTGCCCTGGTCCGCGATGAAGCGGTCCGTGGACTCCAGCGCGTCGGTGCCGAACTCGAACTCGAAGGTGTCCGGGTAGGCGTTGCGGATCGGGTCCGTCGCCGGGTCCCAGTGCTTGTTGCGGGTCAGTGTCATCGACTTGTCGATGGTGCGGTGCTTGACGATGTAGGGACCGCAGGAGGCGGGCTGCTTGTCGTACTTCTCCTTGGTGTCCAGCTTCACCGGCGTGGCGGCGTAGGAGGTCATGGCCAGGGTGAAGTTGAAGTCCGGGCGGGCCTCGGCCAGCTTGAAGGTGATCGTCTTCTTGGCCTTGTCGATGACGAGCGAGTCCAGGTGCTGGCCCTTGTACGGCCCCTCGTAACCCTTGCGCCAGTCGCCCTTGCCGGTCAGTGCCTGCTGGACGTAGGCGGCGCCCTCGGTGACGAACGGTGCCCAGGCGCGCTCGATGCCGTGGCGGACGTCCTCGACGGTCAGCTCGCTGCCGTCCTGCCACTTGAGCCCGTCCTTCAGCGTGAAGGTCCAGGTCTTGTTGTCGGCGGACGCCGTGCCGACGTCGGTGGCGAGGTCGCCGACCAGGGTCATCGCACCCTTGTCGTCGACCTTGTAGCCGGTGAGGCCACGTGCGAACAGCATCGCCCCGCTGGAGTTGTACGCGAAGTAGATCCGCTGCGGGTCGAGGTGGGAGAAGTCGTCCTTGGAGATGCCGTAGATCGTCCCGCCCTTCTTGGCGCCGGCGATCTCGGCCGCGGGGCCGGCCGAGTCCTCCTTGCTGCCGACCTTGACGGTCGCGCCGGTGTACTCGGTGGCGCCGGCGTTCGGGCTGCCGCCCTTGCCACCGCCTCCGCCCGCGTCACCACTGCTGCACGCGGAGAGAACGAGAGAGCCGCCCGCCGCGACGGATGTGGCGATGACGAAGTTTCTGCGGGAGAGAGACATGGCAACCTGCCCTGGTCGGTGAGAGGGACGAATGATCCGGCGGAGCCCCGTCGCTCCGGTCCGGGGGCGGAACTTTCAGCGCTTGGTCTTCGGGTCGAGAGCGTCACGGACCGAGTCGCCGAGGAGGTTGAAGGCGAGGACGAAGATCACCATCGACACACCCGGGAAGAGCATGAAGGTGATGTCGTTCTGGTAGACGTCGGCCCCGCGCTGGAGCATCACGCCCCAGTCAGGTGTCTTCGCGGTCAGCCCGACCCCCAGGAACGCGAGTCCGGCTTCGGCGCTCACGAACATGGGAAGAGCGAGGGTCGCCTGGATGAGGATCGGCGTCCACAGGTTGGGCAGCAGTTCCTTGAAGATGATCCGGGCGGGCGAGGCCCCGGTCACTCTGGCCGCCTCGACGAACTCCCGCTCACGCAGGGCGAGTACCTCGCCGCGCAGGAGGCGGGCGATGGACGCCCAGCCGAACGCCGTCATCACCAGGATGAGGCTCGTGATGGTGAGCCAGACGGGCGTGGCCTCCTCGGGGGAGACCAGGATCGAGATGAGCACCGGCCAGAACGCGATGAAGAACAGCGTCGAGGGAAAGGCCAGCAGGATGTCGATGACCCGGCCGATGAAGTAGTCGGTCTTCCCGCCCAGGTACCCGGCGGTCACGCCGATCACGATGCCGAGGACGGTCACCAGGATCGTCGTCACGCCCGCGATGAACAGCGAGTTGCGGATCCCGTAGATGAGGAACGTGAAGAGGTCACGGCCCAGCTGGGGTTCGATTCCGAACCAGAAGTCGCCGCTGATACCGCCGTTCGGCTTGATCGGAAAGCCGAAGTCGTTGAGCAGTCCCTCTTGGTTCTGGCCGTACGTCGTGAACGGATCCTTGCCGTAGACCTTGGAGATCAGCGGCGCGCACACAGCCACCAGAATGAAGAAAATGACCACATAGGCCGACATGACGCCGGACCGGTCACGCTTGAAGCGCCGCCAGGCCAATTTGCCCGGGGAGCGTCCGGCACCACCCTTCAGTACCGGGGATCCCGGCGTCTTCTGCGGGCTCGCTTCGGCCACCTCAAGAGGGGCTGCTGCGTTCGAAGTTGGAATCGTCATGGTGCTCCTGGCCCGGAGGGTCGAAGGACTCCGCAGGGCACACCTACGGGCTACCCGGACTTTTTCAACGCAATTCATTCAGGGTCAATGAATGTCGGACCGGCTTGAGGCGCTCTTTGGAAGCTTGACCTATGCATGACCAACTGAAGGTCATGTCTTTACTGTTTGTTTACCTGTTCCGGAGTCGATTCCATGGCGAATCCATGGAAGTCCGGCAATGAGTCCGATATCCGGGCGGCCGTGTCTCGGAATTCGTGCATCCGGTCGGAGGGGGGCCGGGTTGATGCCCGTTCGTTGTGCTGCCGTTACCGCTCCGCCGCCCGTCAGGCCGCTCAGCCCTCTCGACCGACATGTCATGCGCGTGACAAAAGTGTCCGGTCGCCGCCCCCTCTTCCCTCTTCCGGGTGACTCTCGATGTGCCCGGATGGCGGGGGTAAATATGCGTAAGGCGCGGTATGCCGTGATATTTGACATCAAGTAAGACGGAGCACTACGAGGAGGCACTCCATGCGCGGAGCCACACAGGTCAAGTGGGCCGCATGCGCGATCGCCGTCGCTCTGACGGCGACCGCCTGCGGTGGAGGGGGCGACAGTGGCGGTGGCGGTGGCGGCGCCAATGGGGTGGTGAGTTCTTCCTGGGGTGACCCGCAGAACCCGCTGGAGCCGGCCAACACCAACGAGGTGCAGGGCGGCAAGGTTCTCGACATGGTCTTCCGGGGGCTCAAGCGCTACAACCCCAAGACCGGTGCGGCCGAGGACATGCTGGCGGAGAAGATCGACACCTCCGACTCCAGGACCTTCGCCGTCACCGTGAAGGACGGGTGGACGTTCTCCAATGGTGAGAAGGTCACCGCCAAGTCCTTCGTGGACGCGTGGAACTACGGCGCGAGCCTCAAGAACAACCAGAAGAACGCCTACTTCTTCGGTCAGATCGACGGTTATGACAAGGTGCACCCGGATTCCGGTGCCCAGGCCGCCGGCGCGCTGTCGGGGCTGAAGGTCACCGGCGCGCGGACGTTCACCGTCAGGCTCAGCCAGAAGTTCTCCCTGTGGCCCGACACGCTGGGCTACGCGGCGTTCGCCCCGCTGCCCCAGGCCTTCTTCAGTGACCACGCCGCCTGGCTGAAGAAGCCGGTCGGCAACGGTCCTTACGCCATTCAGTCGTACACCCGGGGCTCGCAGATGTCCCTGCGCAAGTGGGACAAGTACCCCGGCGACGACAAGGCGCAGAACGGCGGCATCGACCTCAAGGTCTACACCGACAACAACACCGCATACACGGACCTGGTGGCCGGCAACCTCGACCTGGTGGACGACGTCCCCGCCTCGCAGCTGAAGAACGTCAAGGCGGACCTCGGGGACCGCTACATCAACACCCCGGCCGGCATCATCCAGACCCTGGCCTTCCCCTTCTACGACAAGGCGTGGAACAAGGCGGACAGCGACAAGGTCCGCAAGGGGCTGTCCATGGCCATCAACCGCAAGCAGATCACCGAGACGATCTTCAACAAGACGCGGACCCCCGCCACGGACTGGACCTCGCCGGTGCTGGGAGAGGCGGGCGGCTACCAGGCGGGCTTCTGCGGCAGCCTGTGCGACTACAACCCCGCGGAGGCCAAGAAGCTGGTCGCGCAGGGCGGCGGCATCCCCGGCGGGCAGGTCAAGATCGGCTACAACGCCGACACGGGCAGCCACAAGGACTGGGTGGACGCGGTCTGCAACAGCATCAACAACGCGCTCGGCAACGACAAGGCCTGTGTGGGCAGTCCGACGGGCACGTTCGCCGACTTCCGGAACAAGATCACCCAGAAGAAGATGATGGGCCCGTTCCGCGCCGGATGGCAGATGGACTACCCGCTCATCCAGAACTTCCTGCAGCCGCTCTACTACACCAACGCCTCGTCCAACGACGGGAAGTGGTCGGACAAGAAGTTCGACAGCCTGGTCAACCAGGCCAACGCCGAGTCGGACAAGGCCAAGGCGGTCAAGACCTTCAAGGACGCGGAGGCCGTGGTCCGGGACAACATGGCGGCCATCCCCCTCTGGTACCAGAACGGCAGCGCCGGCTACTCCACGAAGGTCTCGAACGTCGCGCTGAACCCCTTCAGCGTGCCGGTCTACAGCCAGATCAAGGTCAAGTGACCCGGTAGCGACGGCGGCGGCCCGGCACCCCGGGGGGGCGCCGGGCCGCCGGGTGTGCGGCCGGTCCCCGTCGCCCGTCACACGTTTGGCCCCTTCCGGCGGACCGGTGTTCCCGTGAGGGTGCACAGAAGATGCTATTCCGTACTAAATGGGATGTTATTTGGTTCACGTCGGGACAGTGAACGACCCGGCAATCGAGTCAACGGCCGCTCGGGGAGGCCGGTGGCACCAGGGAGGTGACTGCGCGATGCAGCCGTTCATCAGGTCCCGATCCGCCCCGGAGCGACCGCCGTCCGGAGTCCGCTGCCCGATCGACGTGCGGAGGGTGACATGGGGCGTTATGTGATCCGCCGTCTGCTCCAGATGATTCCGGTCTTCATCGGAGCCACGCTGCTGCTCTTCCTGATGGTGAACGTGATGGGGGACCCGATCGCGGGCCTCTGCGGCGACCGGCAGTGCGACCCGACGACGGCCGCCCAGCTGCAGAAGGAGTTCGGCCTCGACAAGCCCGTCTGGCAGCAATACCTGACCTACATGGGCAATGTGTTCACCGGCGACTTCGGTACCGCCTTCAACGGGCAGAAGGTCACCGAGCTGATGGCGACCGCCTACCCGGTCACCCTGCGGCTGACCATCGTCGCGATCCTCTTCGAGATCATCGTGGGCGTGACGCTCGGCGTCATCAGCGGACTCAGGCGGGGCCGGGTCGTCGACAACTCGGTCCTGGTGGCGACGCTCGTCGTCATCGCGATCCCCACCTTCGTCACGGGCTACGTACTCCAGTACCTGCTCGGTGTGAACTGGTCCGTCATCTCCCCGACGGTCTCCTCGGACGCGCCGTTCAACGAACTCATCCTGCCCGGACTGGTGCTCGCCTCGGTCTCGCTGGCCTACGTCACCCGCCTCACCAGGACGTCGATCGCCGAGAACTCCCGCGCCGACTACGTGCGCACGGCCGTGGCGAAGGGGCTCCCCAGGCGCCGCGTCATCGTGCGCCACCTGCTGCGCAACTCGCTGATCCCCGTCGTCACCTTCATCGGTACGGACATCGGCGCGCTGATGGGCGGGGCGATCGTCACCGAGCGGATCTTCAACATCCATGGGGTCGGATACCAGATCTACCAGGGCATCCTGCGGCAGAACACCCAGACCGTGGTCGGCTTCGCGACCATCCTGGTGCTGGTCTTCCTCATCGCCAACCTGGTCGTCGACCTCCTGTACTCCGTACTCGACCCGAGGATCCGTTATGCCTGAACCTCAGCCCGAGCACCAGGACGCCATCGCCGGGACCGGTGCCGGCGGAGCGACGGACCTCGCCATGAGCGAGGGCACCACACTGGAGGGCGAGCCGGGCGGCCCGGACGGCGGCGGGCCCAGGGAACGGGCCGGAAGCCTGTGGGCCGACGCCTGGCGCGACCTGAGGCGCAACCCCGTCTTCATCATCTCGTCCCTGATCATCATCTTCCTGGTCGTCATCGCGATCTGGCCCTCGCTCATCGCGTCCGGCAACCCGCTCAAGTGCGATCTGGCCAAGGCCCAGCAGGGCTCCCAGCCCGGCCACCCGATGGGCTTCAACGCGCAGGGCTGCGACGTCTACACCCGGGTCGTCTACGGCGCCAGGGCGTCCGTCACCGTCGGCGTCTGCGCCACCCTGGGCGTCGCGCTGCTCGGCGGCCTGCTCGGCGGGCTCGCGGGCTTCTTCGGCGGGGGCTGGGACGCCGTCCTCTCCCGCGTCACCGACATCTTCTTCGCGATTCCCGTGGTGCTCGGCGGTCTGGTCCTGCTGTCGGTGGTCACCAGCAACACCGTCTGGCCGGTCATCGGATTCATGGTGCTGCTCGGCTGGCCGCAGATCTCCAGGATCGCCCGCGGCGCGGTGATCACCGCCAAGCAGCACGACTACGTCCAGGCGGCGCGCGCCCTCGGCGCGTCCAACTCCCGCATGCTGCTGAGGCATGTCGCGCCCAACGCCGTGGCACCCGTCATCGTGGTCGCCACCATCGCGCTGGGCACGTACATCGCGCTGGAGGCGACGCTCTCCTACCTCGGTGTCGGACTGAAGCCGCCCACGGTCAGCTGGGGCATCGACATCTCGTCAGCCTCGCAGAACATCCGCAACGCCCCGCACATGCTCCTCTGGCCCGCCGGCGCGCTCGCGGTCACCGTGCTCGCGTTCATCATGCTCGGCGACGCGGTGCGCGACGCCCTCGACCCCAAGCTGCGCTGAGGAGTCCGCTGCCATGTTGCTCGAAGTGCGCGATCTGCACGTGGAGTTCCACACCCGGGACGGGGTCGCCAAGGCCGTCAACGGGGTCAACTACTCGGTGTCCGAGGGCGAGACGCTCGCCGTGCTCGGCGAGTCCGGCTCCGGCAAGTCCGTCACCGCACAGGCGATCATGGGCATCCTCGACATGCCGCCGGGAAGGATCAGCGGCGGCGAGATCCTCTTCAAGGACCGCGACCTGCTGAAGCTCAAGAAGGAGGAACGCCGGAAGATCCGCGGCCAGGAGATGGCCATGATCTTCCAGGACGCGCTCTCCTCCCTCAACCCCGTGCTGACGGTCGGCGAGCAGCTCGGCGAGATGTTCGTGGTGCACCGGGGGGCGTCCCGCAAGGAAGCGAAGGCCAAGGCCGTAGAGCTGATGGACCGGGTGCGCATCCCGGCCGCCAAGGAACGGGTCGGCAACTACCCGCACCAGTTCTCCGGCGGTATGCGCCAGCGCATCATGATCGCCATGGCGCTGGCCCTGGAGCCCTCGCTGATCATCGCGGACGAACCCACCACCGCCCTCGACGTCACCGTCCAGGCCCAGGTCATGGACCTGCTCGCGGAGCTCCAGCGCGAACTGAACATGGGCCTGATCCTGATCACCCACGACCTGGGCGTCGTCGCCGACGTCGCGGACAAGATCGCCGTGATGTACGCGGGCCGGATCGTCGAGACCTCGCCCGTCCACGACATCTACCAGGCGCCCGCGCACCCGTACACCCAGGGCCTGCTCCGCTCGATCCCGCGCCTGGACCAGAAGGGCCGGGAGCTGTACGCGATCAAGGGGCTGCCGCCCAACCTGCTCCACATCCCGCCCGGCTGCGCCTTCAACCCGCGCTGCCCGATGGCCCAGGACGTCTGCCGCACCGACGTACCGCCGCTGTTCGACGTGGCCGAGAACCGTCAGAGCGCCTGCTACTTCTGGAAGGAGACGCTCGATGCACGCTGACCACTCGGGGCGCAGGGAAGCGCGCCAGGAGGCCGAGATGGCACGCGCCCTGCTGGCCAAGTCACGGGAGACGAGCGCCCAGGCGGGCAGGGAACCCATCCTGGAGGTGCGCGACCTCGTCAAGCACTACCCGCTGACCCGGGGCATCGTGTTCAAGAAGCAGATCGGGGCCGTCAAGGCCGTCGACGGGGTCTCCTTCGACCTGGCGGCGGGCGAGACGCTCGGCATCGTGGGCGAGTCCGGCTGCGGGAAGTCGACCGTCGCCCGGCTGCTCGTGCACCTGGAGGAGCCGACGGCCGGAACGATCCGGTACAAGGGCGAGGACATCACCAAGCTGTCCGGCCGGGCCCTGAAGGCCGTGCGCCGCAACATCCAGATGGTGTTCCAGGACCCGTACACCTCCCTCAACCCGCGGATGACCGTGGGCGACATCATCGGGGAGCCGTACGAGATCCACCCCGAGGTGGCCCCGAAGGGTGACCGCCGGCGCAAGGTCCAGGAGCTCCTGGACGTCGTCGGTCTCAACCCGGAGTACATCAACCGCTATCCGCACCAGTTCTCCGGCGGACAGCGCCAGCGCATCGGCATCGCCCGCGGCCTCGCGCTCAACCCCGAGATCATCGTCGCCGACGAACCGGTCTCCGCCCTCGACGTCTCCGTCCAGGCGCAGGTCGTCAACCTGCTGGACCGGCTCCAGTCGGAGTTCAACCTGAGCTACGTCTTCATCGCCCACGACCTGTCGATCGTCCGGCACATCTCCGACCGGGTCGGCGTCATGTACCTGGGCCGGTTCGCGGAGATCGGCACCGACGAGGAGATCTACGAGCACCCCACGCACCCGTACACCCAGGCGCTGCTCTCCGCCGTGCCGGTGCCGGACCCGATGGCGCGCGAGTACCGCGAGCGGATCATCCTCCACGGCGACGTGCCCTCGCCCGCCAACCCGCCCTCCGGCTGCCGGTTCCGCACCCGCTGCTGGAAGGCGCAGGAACGGTGCGAGCTGGAGGTGCCGCTGCTGGCCGTCCCCGCGGTCTTCCGGCTGACGGACACCCCGGCCCGGCACGATTCGGCCTGCCACTTCGCGGAGGAGAAGAACCTGCTGCCGCCGGAGGGGGAGGGCGGCTCAGGCCCGGACGTGGAGAAGGTGGACAAGGAGGCCCGCAGGCCGCCGTCGTCGCAGCAGCCGGGCCAGGAGCACGGGCGGGCGCCGGAGAGCGGCGACGACGGGCCGCCGCCCGCCGGGAGCAGCCGGGCCGACTGACCCGGCGAACGGTTAACGCACGGGCAACTCGGCCGTCGCACGTCCGATATACGGACCCGTCAGCATGGACAACGTACGGCCGTGCGGGTGCCGTGGACCGGCCGGGGGCCGTCAAGTCCCCCGGCCGGTCGCCCGACAGGCCCTCGCGGTCGCGGCCCCCTTGTCGGGAGCCCGGGGGCGGTGGAGTATCGCTCGGGTGATACTCACGCGGGGAGCAAGAGTCACCGGCGCCGTCCTCTGCGGTGTGCTCGCGGTGATCGTCGCGAGCTGGCTCGTACGGGACATCAGGGCGGCCGGGTTCGACGAGCTGTGGCGGTACTGGGCCGGGTTCCGCGAAGCCCGCCCGCACGCGCTGCCCGCGACCACGGCCACGGATGTCGTCCTCCTCGTGGTGTACGCGGTCGCCACCGTCGCCGCGCTCCGCTCCTCGGTCGCCGCCGCGGTGCTCGTCGCCACCGGAGTGGTCACCCTTGGCGTACGGCTGCCCGGACTCTGGAACATCGGCGACCGCGCGATGGAGTCGTCGTTCCCGGACGAGCTGCGCACCCGGGCGCTGATCTGCGCCTTCGCCGGCCTCGCGGCGGGCCTCGCGCTGCTCATCACCGCCGGGGCCGGGCGCCGTCCGCCGGCCGACTCCTACGAGCGACTGCCCACCCGGCCGGGACCGGGCGCCTCGGTCACCGCGTTCCTGCTGCTGTGCGCGGCCGCCGCGGTGCTGATCGCCTGGGAGATCCGCCAGGTCGTGAAGTACCCGGAGATCTTCCCCGAGTGGTACGTGGGCGGCGACCGGATCATGCACGGGCTGATCGATCCGCCGCCGGGCTGGGGAACAGCGCTGGCCGCCCTGCTCTGCCTGTACGCGGGCGCGAGCGCCCTCTTCCACGCCGTGCACGCGAGGCCGTTCGGTCTGGTGGCCGCCGCGCTGCTGCTGCCCGGCGGGGTGCTGGGCGTGGTCCAGACCGTGCGCTACGACCTGCTCGACGACTTCGGTTCGCTGCAGAGCGAGACCCAGCTCATGGTGGTCAGCTGGTTCCTCGAGGCGTTCGTCGCCGTGGTGGTCCTGCTGGCGCTGGCCCCCAGGGGCTTCGCCGACGTCCCCGGCCCGTACGGACCGGGACCGGGGTACGGGCCCGGCTACGGCGAGCCGGGATACGGGCAGCCGGAATACGGCAGCCAGGGGTACGGAACCCCCGGACACGGAACCCCCGGGTACGGCCCCGAGGCGCATCCCGGGCAGGACGCCGGCCCGTACCCGGGGCAGCAGCCGCCCGCCCCGGGCTACGGATACCCGCAGGGCGGCGGCTTCGGACCGCCCCCGCCGCCCTCCCAGCCACCGCCGGGCTGGTAGGAGACCGGGGTCAGGCGGTCGCTTCGGTGAGGTCGGTGCGCAGGGCGGTGACGTCCTGGGCCGCGCGGGCGGCGGGGACACCCGCGCCGTTCTCCTCGCAGACGCGGATCAGGTGCAGTTGCGCGCGTTGCAGTCTGTGCAGGGTGCGGGCTGCCTTGCGGCCGTGTGCCTTCTTCATGTGCTTGCGCAGGAGGCGGCGCTCGCGCAGTGAGGTCAGGCTGTCGCGTTCCTCGGGAGTCATGAGGTCGTCGTCGAGGTAGTAGTCGGCGACGGTGCGGAGCTGGCTTCCCTCCTCGCGGCCTGCGAACTTCCACAGCAGGTAGCCGACGGCGAAGACCGGGATGCCCTTGACGAGGGACAGGACCAGGATGCCGCCCACCCCGTCGCCGCCGATGTTCTGGAGCCAGGGGGAGTTCCAGAAGAAGTGCAGGAACCAGGCCAGGGCGAAGGCGCCCACGGCTACGGCCGTGCGCTGGATCAGGGGCTTGTGCCGACGGGTGATGAAGTAACCGATGCCGAACGCGGCGACGGAGGTGTACAGCGCGTGGCTCCAGATACCGCTGAACACGCCTCGCACGAGGAACATCAGACCGACCGGGAGGACCTGGTTGGTGTAGGGGAACTGGATGGCGGTGTTGACCGAGTAGAGGAGGTCCTCGACGATCTGGAAGCCGAGGCCGATCATTGCTCCGAGGACCACGACGGACAGGATCGTGCGGAACTGGGTCCGGGCGATCATGACGAGCACGATCACGCCGAGCAGTTTGAGGATTTCCTCGTTGATCGGCCCTGCCAGCGCGGGTCCCCAGTCCTTCGTGAACTCCGGGCCGATGAGCTTGGCAGACAGTGACTGCACCGCGGAATTGACGGGGATCGCCAGGTAGCAGGCCGCGAAGCCGCCCCAGGCGAAGGCCATGGCGAAACCCAGCGGAGGGTGTTGCTCGAACAGGTCGAGGGAGCGGAAGAACAACAGGAACGGCAGCGCGTACAGGGACCAGACCAGAGTGGCGAGCACCACAGCGGTAGGCACGACGCGGTAGCCGACGTAGAAGTTCGACACCATCGAGAACACGCCGTTGACGAGGAAGAACACGAACAGCCAGAACGCCGCGCGGCGTGGCTGGAAGAAGCCGTCCACACCGATCGGCGCCTGCGCGTCGACCAGGGAGCCTGCCTTCAGCTTCCGGTGTGCCGTCAGTGGATTGTGCGATGCGCTCATTGACCGGCCCCTGTTCTGACACTGTCGACCATCGTCTGGAACTGGCTCGCCGCGGCGGGCAGAGTGCCCTGGGCGCTCTGCCCGCTGAGGGTCACCACGGTCTTCGTCCCGGGGTCGTAGGCGATCCAGAGGATGCCCTCGACCTTGGAGGCGAAATAGGAGAACTTCACCCCGGTCAGTCCGTTGCCGGTGTGGAAGGACTGGTCGTTCCCGTAGAGGTGGACCTTGCTTCCGGCCTGGAGAAGTTTCTTCTCCCTCGCCGTGTGCTCCTCCAGGGTTCCCATCCAGGTGGATGTCGAGACGCTGAACGCGCTCGCCCCGCTCGTGACCGTCGAACGCTGCCCCGGGGTGATCTCCCCGCGCTCCAGGGACCAGCCTCCGACCGGGACGAAGGACACGCTGTCCGACACCGCGATCGTCGTGCCGGGCCGCACCTCCTCCTCGCCGGAGGCACGCCCGTCCCAGATCAGCCAGAACCCGACATACAGGAACACGAAGAGCAGCACGAGGGCCGACCCTCCGAGCGTCCCGTACCGCTCACGCCGGGGTATCGCAGGCAGCGTGGGCGCCGCTGCTTGTTGAGATCTCTCCACGACAGTCCTCTCGAATACGTGACGGCATCATACGAAATCGGCCATTTCGCAAAATGATCCCACTCGCACCTGAAGCCCGATCATCCGGTAGGCGGCCACCTCGCCTCGCCCCGGACTGTGCCTCCGGGTGCCGGAGCCCGCCCCCGCTGCGCTGCCGCCGATGCTCGGTGGGTCCTACGCGGCCGGGCCCGCCAGGGACCGCTTCAGGAAGTCCACCTGGAGCAGCAGCAGGTTCTCCGCCACCTTCTCCTGCGGGGTCATGTGGGTCACCCCGCTCAGCGGCAGCACCTCGTGCGGCCGCCCCGCGGCGAGCAGCGCCGACGACAGCCGCAGCGTGTGCGCGACCACCACGTTGTCGTCCGCGAGACCGTGCACGATCAGCATCGGCCGCTCCTGCTCGGCGGCGTGCGACAGGCCCTCGTCGGTGACCAGCGAGTTGTACGCGTACACCTCGGGCCGGGCCGCCGGGTCGCCCAGGTAGCGTTCCGTGTAGTGGGTGTCGTAGAGCCGCTGATCGGTCACCGGGGCGCCCACGACCGCCGCGTGGAACACGTCGGGCCGCCGCAGCACGGCCATGCCCGCCAGGAAGCCGCCGTACGACCAGCCGCGGATGGCCACCTTCCCCAGGTCCAGCGGGAACCGCTCGGCGAGCGCGTGCAGCGCCTCGACCTGGTCGTCGAGGGTGAGGGTCAGGTCGTGCTTGACCGCCTTCTCCCAGCCGGGTGAACGGCCCGGGGTGCCCCGGCCGTCCGCGACGACCACGGCGAAACCCTGGTCCGCGAACCACTGCGAGGTGAGATGCGTGTTGTGGGTGGCGACCACCCGGCGGCCGTGCGGCCCGCCGTACGGATCCATCAGAACCGGAAGCGGACCATCCGATTCCTTGTAGCCGGTGGGGAGCAGCACGGCGCACGGAATCCGCCGTGCGCCCCCTTCGGTGAACCGGGCCCGGACGGACAGCACCGGCTGCTCCGCGTGGTTCGCGATCGTGGCGATCCGCTTCCCGTCCCGGAGCACCTGAGCGGTCGCACCCGGCCGGTCCGGAGCGGTGGAGACCATGACCGTCACCCCGCCCGCCCGGACCGCGGAATGCACGCCCACGCCCTCCGAGACCCGCTCCACGCCCAGCTCGTTGACCCGGTAGACATGGCTCTCGCCGATCTCCGGCACGGCCGCCCGCTCACCCGCCGTCGCCGTCACCAGGATGTCCGAGTCGCCGATGTCCAGCACCGACCGGATCTGCAACTGGGCCCCGGTCAGCAGCCGGTCGCCGGCCGCGAGGACCCGCGCACCGCCCTCGTCCGCGATCCGTACGAGCCGCCCGTCCGGCGCCCACGCGGGCACCCCCGGGAACAGGTCCAGCCAGACCGGGTCCTCGTCGACGTGCACCGTCCGGGTCGTGCCGGTCCCCGGGTCCACCGCGAGATGGAGCTGGCTCTGCTGGTCACGGGCCTGCACGAGCAGCAGCGGCGCCCCGGCCGACGACCAGTGCACCGACGCCAGATACGGGAACCGGGCCCGGTCCCACACCACTTCGGTGCGCTCCCCGGCCAGGTCCACCACGAAGAGCCGCACCTCGGCGTTGGGCGTCCCGGCCGCCGGGTACGCGATCTCTGCGGGCTTGCGCTCCGGGTGCGCCGGGTCGGCGATCCACCACCGCCGCACCGGGCTGTCGTCGACCCTGGCGACGAGCAGCCGGTCCGACTCCGGCGACCACCAGAAGCCCCGCGAGCGCTGCATCTCCTCGGCCGCGATGAACTCCGCGAGGCCGTAGGACACCTGTGCGTCCTCCGGCTCCGCGAGTGCCCTGTCCTCCTCGCCGCCGGCTCCCACGACGCGCAGCGCCCTCTTGGACACGTATGCGATGTGTCGTCCGTCCGGGGAGGGGCGCGGGTCGATCACCGGACCGGGCACGGGCAGCGCGCGGGCCGTGCCCGACCGCAGCTCGGCGACGTACACCTTCCCGGAGAGCGCGAACGCCGCCGACTCGGCAGCCGCGTCCACCGCGTAGCCCACGATGCCCGACGACCCCTCGCGGCTCCGTTCGCGCCGGGCCCGCTCCTGCACCGACAGCCGCTCCACCGAACCGCCCAGCAGCACCGCCGGATCGGCCACCACCCGCTCCCGGGGCGCTCCGTCGCCGTCCAGGTCCAGCACCCAGAGCCGGCCCGACCGGTCGGTGCCCGACCCCGAGCGCAGGAAGATCACCCGCTCACCATCGGGTGACACCGTGAACGCGCGGGGTGCGCCGAGGGTGAACCGCATCGTCCGGGCCGACTGGAGCGGAAAGGTGATCTCTGACGAAGTCATGTGCCGAACCTATCGGCCGTCCTCCGCCCGTGCGCCCCTCGTGCTGCTGTGCCCCGACCAATGCCTTGCCACGGATAGTTATGATCCGTAGCGCTCGGTGGGTATGAACCTGCTGGCTCCATGCGTGCTGCCCGTCCCGACCCCACTGATGGAGGTGAACCGCCGTGGCACTCTCGATTTCGGCGGTGGTGCTGCTGGCGATCGTCGTCTTCCTGCTGGTCCGGAAGTCCGGACTGAAGGGCGGACATGCGGTGGTCTGCATGCTGTTCGGTTTCTATCTCGCCAGCTCGTCCATCGCTCCCACCATCTCCGAGGTGACGACGAACGTGGCGGGCATGATCGGAGGGCTCAAATTCTGACGGCGGCAACCGTCCACGGTTCGCCGGCGCCCGGCGCGCGGGCGCCGTCGGTCATCGGGGCCGCCTACTCGTAGGGTGGTCCCCATGACGGACCTTCCCGCCCGGCGTCTGCTCCTGGTGCACGCGCACCCCGACGACGAGTCGATCAACAACGGCGCCACCATGGCCAGATACGCGGCCGACGGCGCCCTGGTCACCCTGGTGACCTGCACGCTCGGCGAGGAGGGCGAGATCATCCCGCCCGAGCTCGCGCACCTCGCGGCCGACCGGGACGACTCCCTGGGGCCCTGGCGGCAGGGTGAACTCGCGGCGGCGATGAAGGCGCTCGGGGTCACCGACCACCGCTTCCTGGGCGGCCCCGGCCGGTTCCGCGACTCCGGAATGATGGGCGCCGAGCAGAACGACCGCCCCGGCGCCTTCTGGTCCGCCGACGTGGACGAGGCCGCCGGGTACCTCGTGGAGGTGATCCGCTCGGTCCGCCCCCAGGTCCTGGTCACGTACGACCCCGACGGGGGCTACGGGCACCCCGACCACATCCAGGCGCACCGGGTCGCCACGCGCGCCGCCGAACTGGCCGCGGACCCCGCGTACCGGGCCGGCTCCGGCGCCCCGCACACGATCGCCAAGATCTACTGGAACCGGGTGCCGCGCACGGTCGCCGAGGACACCTTCGCGCACCTGCGGGCCACCGCCCCCGACACCTTCCCCGGCATCGCCGCGATCGACGACGTACCCGGTGTGGTGAACGACACCCTGATCACCACCGAGATCGACGGCACCCGCCACGCGGAGGCCAAGACCGCGGCGATGCGGGCGCACGCCACCCAGATCGCGCTGAGCGGCCCCTTCTTCGCCCTGTCGAACGATCTGGGCCAGCCCGTCCTCACCACCGAGTACTACGAGTTGGTGAGCGGCACCCCGGGCGCCGCGCCGGGGGCACGGGAACACGATCTCTTCGCCGGTGTGACGGGAGTGGACCAGTGAGCAGCAGCAGACAGCGGGCCGCACGGACCAACGCACCGCCGAGGGACATTCCGGCCACCGGGCTGGCCGCCCCCCTCAACCCCCGCCGGATCGCCGCCCTGCTGGGCCTCGCGGTCCTCGGCGCGCTCGTCGGGATCGCCGGGACGCTGGTCCAAGCCGCCTGGTTCCCGGGCGGATTGCTGCTCACACTGCTCGCGTCCGGCGGTCTCTTCTACGGCGGCCGCGTCCTCATGGGTACGCAGCCCGGCGCCCTGGCACCCGCCGCGGGGTGGCTGGTTTCGGTCATTGTCCTACTGGGCGGACGCCCCGAAGGCGACTATGTCTTCGGTGACGAACTGGGCCTCGCCCTCTTCATGCTGGGCGGGATGGTCATCGCTGTGATCTGTGCCACCATGTCGCGGTCACCCCAACCGGGTGCCGACAACGGCCGACCTGGCAAGTAATGTGCCACGTCCGATCCCGTAATGCCCCCTGTCCGTCCGGGGGGTGCGCAGTCGTTTCCCCCGGTCGCGGGGTGTCTGTCGGCCGCGGCCAGTAAGGTGGTTCGCGCGCCGAGCCGTCCCCTGCCCTGCGGCATGGGGGAGAGTACGGGCGGCGGAGCCAATCGGGAGAACCTGCTTTGAGTCGTGAAACTGACAGTTCGTCCTCCGGGCCCCAGAGCCGCGGGGGAGCCGCGTACCCCTCGGGTACGCCGCCGTACGGATCCCGCCAGTATCCGTCGCTGCACCCTTCGCAGGATGCCCCGGAGGAGACCCCGGAGCCTGCGGATCCGCCCCAGCCCGAAGAGCCGAGGACGGAGACGACGCTGACGACGCGTATCCGGATCAACATCCCCGGCTCGCGTCCCATCCCACCGGTTGTCATGCGTACGCCCATGAGCGACGCGGACGGCGGCCCCGGCAACGAACGCACGGGCACCATCCCGCGTCCGGGCCCCTCCGCGCCCAAGGGTGCGCAGGGGACCCCCGCCGCACCGGGGTCCGAGGGCAGGGACGGGCCCGCCCCCGCGGCGGAGCCCGCTGCCGAGAAGCCGGCCAGGGAGAAGAGCGGCAGCGACTGGTTCGCACCGCGCAAGCCCCCGGCCGACGCGCCCGCGAACGGGTCGACGGGCCAGCCGTCGTCCGGCGGCACGAACGGCGCCGGTTTCTCCGCCACCGGCCCGGGGGGCGGTACGAACGGCGCCGGTTTCTCCGCCACCGGCCCGGGGGGCGGTACGAACGGCGCCGGTTTCTCCGCCACCGGCCCCGGTCCTGGCACGAACGGCGCGGGCTTCTCCGCCACCGGCCCCGGCGGCCGGGCGGACGGTCCGGGACCCGACCGGGCCACCCCGCCCGCCGGCCCACGCGCCGATCTGCCGTACTTCTCGGACGGCCCGCAGCAGCCGGGCGAGCCCGGCGCGCCCGGCTCCGACGAGTTCGGCGCGGACGGCCCCGGCGGGCCGCGCGCCACGCCGAACCTCGGTATCCGTCCGCCGGGCCCGTCCGGACCCACCACGGGACCGGCCGGCGGCACCTCCCCGCTCACCCCGAACCTCGACGGGCCGGGCCCCTTCGGCTCGGGACCGGGCGGACCGCAGGCCCCCGGTGGCCCCGGTGGCGTGCCGCCGCGGATGTCCGACGACACCGCGATCCTCACGCCGCAGTTCCCGGCTCCCGGCTCGGGTCCCGGGGGCCCCGGCCCCGGCTCGGGCTCCGGCTCCGGCTCCGGCTCGGGTGACAACGTCTCGGGTGACACGCTGACCAGCGGCATCCCCGTGGTGCCGTCCGAGCGCCGTACACCGGGGTCCTCGTCGCCGTTCCAGGGTCCCGACCTCACCCCGCGTATCCCGGACAACCCGATGGGCACCGGACCGGCCGGCCCGGGAGGGTTCGCCGTGCAGGCGCCCGAGGCCGCCGCGCGCACCGCTCCGGAGTCCGCCTCTGCGAAGGCCCCGGCGAAGAAGGGCCGTTCGAAGCTGGTCCTGCTCTGCGTGGCCGCCGTCTGCGTGCTCGGGGTCGCGTACGGCGCCGGTCTGCTGATGAACCACTCCGACGTCCCCAAGGGCACCACCGTCCTCGGCGTCGACATCGGCGGCGGCACGAAGGAGGACGGTGTCGAGAAGCTGGACGCCGCTCTCGGCGAACGGGCCAAGGCCCCGCTCCGGCTGAGCGTGGACGGCAAGGAGACGCAGCTCGCACCGGACAAGGCCGGACTCGCCCTGGACAGCCAGGCGACCGTGCGCTCCGCGGCGGGCAGCGACTACAACCCGGTCTCCGTCATCGGCTCCCTCTTCGGCGGCACGCGTGACATCGACCCGGTGATCCCGGTCGACACGGAGAAGCTCGGAGTCGCACTGACGGACCTGGCGGGTGCCTCCGGCTCGGCCGGCGACGGCACGATCAAGTTCGAGCCGGGCAAGGCCGTCGCCGTACCGGGCAAGGCGGGCAAGGCGCTCGACGTCAACCAGTCGATGGGCTCGGTCCGGGACGCCTACCGCGCCCAGGTGGAGACGGGCAAGGCGGCCACCGTCGAACTGCCGGTCGCCACCCGCGAGCCCACCATCGACCAGGCCGAGCTGGACCGGGCGATGAAGGCCTTCGCGGAGCCCGCGATGTCCGGCCTGATCACCATCAAGGCCGGGCCCAAGATGATCCAGTTCGGACCGGACCGGTCCCTGCCGAAGATCCTCTCGATGGTGGCGGTCGACGGCAAGCTCGTCGACCACTACGACAAGAAGGCCATCGACACCCTCGGCGAAGGCGTCTTCGACGGCATCATGGTCACCAGGAGCGACGGTACGAAGCACCAGCTCAGCGCGGACGACGTGGCCGTCGCCATGAAGAGCGCGCTCGTGGGCAAGACCCCCGCGGAGCGGACCGTCACGATCGACCTCGGCGGCACCGGCTGACACAGGGCCGCACAGCACAGCACGACAAGGACGCCGCCCCCGACCGGACCACCGGCCGGGGGCGGCGCCGTATCCGGCCGTCCCCGAGGTCCCCGGCACACGGCGTCGCCGCGGCCGTCACACGTACGGCATGACATCTGTCATCCCGGATTCACGACCCGTGACCCTGCCGGGCGCACACCCCGCTCCGCCAGGCTGGACCCATGACAACGACAGCTCCCGAAGTCACCGCGGCGAAGACCGCCGTGGTCAGCTTCGACCAGGTCAGCAAGGCATACGGCGAGGTACGCGCCGTGGACGGGCTCACGCTCGACCTGCACCCCGGCGAGACCGTGGCGCTCCTCGGGCCCAACGGCGCGGGCAAGTCCTCCGCCCTCGACCTCCTTCTCGGCCTGCGCACGGCCGACTCCGGGACCGTCCGCCTCTTCGGCACGACCCCGCAGGCGGCCATCGCGGCCGGCCGCGTCGGCGCGATGCTGCAGACCGGCGGCCTGATGGAGGAGGTCACGGTCGAGGAGCTGGTCGGACTCGTCTGCGATCTGCACCCCAGGCCCTACCCGGTGACCGAGGTGCTGGCGCGGTCCGGGATCGCGTCGATCGCCGGCCGCATGGTCAACAAGCTCTCCGGCGGCCAGGAGCAGCGCGTACGCTTCGCGCTCGCCACCGCCGGGGCCAATGACCTGATCGTGCTCGACGAGCCGACCACCGGGATGGACGTCACCGCCCGGAAGGCCTTCTGGGCCACCATGCGCGAGCAGGCCGACCAGGGCCGGACCGTCCTGTTCGCCACCCACTACCTCGAAGAGGCCGACGCCATCGCCGACCGCGTGCTGGTCCTGCACAAGGGCCGGATCCTCGCCGACGGCACGGCGGCCGAGATCAAGGCCAGGGCGGGGGCCCGCCGGATCTCCTTCGAGCTGGAGGGCCCGGTCGACGAAGAGGCCCTGCGCGCCCTGCCGTTCCTCTCCACGCTCGACATCAACGGCCACCGGGTCCGTATCCAGTCGCACAACGCCGACGCGACCGTGCACGCCGTCTACGGCCTCGGCCTCTACCCGCGCGAGCTCGAAGTCGCGGGACTCGGACTGGAGCAGGCCTTCGTCGCCATCACCGAGGCCGAGGAGGCCAGGACCGCATGCTGAACTTCTTCTCGTGGGCGCTCATCAGGCTCGAAGTGACCCGCACGCTGCGGAACAAGAAGTTCATGTTCTTCTCGATCATCTACCCGTCGGTGCTCTACGTGCTGATCTCCAGCACCCAGAACACCAGCGACAAGGTGCCGCACACCGATCTGACCCTCCAGTCCTTCTTCATGGTCTCGATGGCCTCCTTCGGTGCGCTGACCGCCGTCCTGATGGGCAACAGCGAACGCATCGCCAAGGAGCGCGAGAAGGGCTGGGTCCGCCAGCTCCGGCTGACCGCGCTGCCCAGCCGCGGCTACGTCCTGGCCAAGATCGCCAGCGCCGCGATCGTCACCCTGCCCTGCATCGTGGTCGTCTTCCTCGTCGCCGCGTCCGCCAAGCACGTGCGGTTCGACCTCTGGCAGTGGCTGGCCCTGACCGGCCTCATCTGGGCCGGTTCGCTGGTCTTCGCCGCCCTCGGCGTCGCCATCGGCTACGTCGCCAGCGGTGACGCGGTGCGCCCGATCACCATGATCATCTACTTTGGGCTCTCGATCCTCGGCGGCCTGTGGATGCCCACCTCGACCTTCCCGCAGTGGATCCAGAACATCTCCGAATGGCTGCCCACCCACGCGTACGCCGCACTCGGCCAGGCCGTCGAGATGGGCGGCGCGCCGCACGCCAAGGACATCGCCATCCTCTGCGTCTACTTCCTGCTCTTCGCGGGCGGTGCGGCCTGGCTCTACCGGAAGGACACCCTGAAGGCGTGAAGGAAGAAGACGAGATGTCCGTGGGCATCGGGCGCCCGCCGGGGGATCGCAAACAGGCCGGGATCAAGAGCCTCTGGATCGGCGTCTGGCTCGCCTTCATGAGCGCGCCGATCAAGGATCTCGTCGACGGCGACCACACCCCGTGGGCGACCGTGCTCGGCGCCCTCGGCCTGGTGGTCTTCGTCGGCTGCTATCTGCTTCTCGTCTTCCGTCCCTCGCCGAAGATGCTCAGCCCGGTCCAGGTCCGGTTCGCGCTCGCCTTCCTCAGCGGCCTCGCCGTCACGCTGTCCCTGACGCTCGGCAGCCCGTGGCTGGTCCTGTTCGTGTACGTCTCGGTCTGCGCGGGGGCCGCGCTGCCCCTGCGGACCGCCCGTTGGCTGATCCCCGTCACCGCTGCCGTGCTCGTCGCCATCGGCCTGGCCGGTGACCACTCCCGCGAGGTCATCACGGCGCTGGTCTTCCCGGCGCTGCTCGGCGGGTTCGCGATGACCGGCATCCGGCAGATGATCCTCACCACCATCCAGCTCCGTGAGGCCCGCGCCACCGTCGCCCAGCTCGCCGCCAACGAGGAACGGCTGCGGCTGGCCCGGGATCTGCACGACCTGCTCGGCCACTCCCTCTCGCTGATCACCCTCAAGAGCGAACTGGCCGGGCGGATGCTCCCCGACCACCCCGACCAGGCGGCCGTGCAGGTCGCCGACATCGAACGGGTCAGCCGGCAGGCCCTGGTGGACGTGCGCAGCGCCGTCACCGGCTACCGCCGGCCGACCCTCCCCGGCGAACTGGCCGGTGCCCGCACCGCGCTGGCCGCCGCCGGAATCACCGCGGACATCCCGGCCGAGCCGCCCGAGGACCTCCCCGAGAAGCAGGAGGAGGTGCTCGCCTGGGCACTGCGGGAAGCCGTCACCAACGTCGTACGCCACAGCGACGCCCGGAGCTGCACGGTCACCCTCGCCCCGCGCCAGACCCTGGACGGGCGGGTCCTCGAACTCACCGTCGCCGACGACGGCCGCGGCGCCTCCGGTCCGACGCCCGGCAACGGTCTCACCGGTATCGCCGAGCGCCTCGCCACGGTCGACGGGACGCTGACCACCCGGGCCACCAACTCCCGTTCCGGGAAAGGCTTCACCATCGCCCTCGGCGTGCCACTCGAATCCGGCCTAGGATCCGGGGAATGAGCATGATCAGACTCCTCCTCGCCGAGGACCAGTCCATGGTGCGCGAAGCCCTGGCGGCGCTCCTCGGCCTGGAACCCGACATCGAGGTCGTCGCGCAGGTCGCCCGCGGTGACGAGGTACTGGCCGCGGCCCGGGAACACGCCGTCGACGTGGCCCTCCTGGACATCGAGATGCCCGGCATGACGGGCATCGAAGCGGCGGCCGCGCTGCACCGCGAACTCCCGGACGTCAAGGTCGTCGTCGTCACCACCTTCGGCCGCCCCGGCTACCTCCGCCGCGCGATGGAGTCGGGCGCCGACGCGTTCCTGGTGAAGGACGCCCCGGCGTCCCAGCTCGCCGAGGCGGTACGCAAGGTGCTCACCGGCGAGCGCGTCATCGACCCGACCCTCGCGGCCGCCGCCCTCGCCGACGGGGCCAGCCCACTGACCGACCGGGAGCGCGAGGTGCTGCGCGCGGCGGCGGACGGTTCGACCAATGCGGAGATCGCCGCGGTGCTGCACCTGTCCCAGGGCACGGTCCGCAACTACCTCTCGATGGCGATCCAGAAGATGGCGGCGCGCAACCGGGCGGAGGCGGTCCGGAGGGCGCGGGAGAAGGGCTGGCTCTGACCGCGAGCCGTGCCGTGCGCCCGTCCGAGGCGGGGCCGGGGACTTCATCGGCACGGTGACACCAGCCCCGCCTCGTACGCGATGATGACCAGCTGCACCCGGTCCCGCGCGTCGAGCTTCGCGAGCAGCCGGGTCAGATACGTCTTCGCGGTGGCGACGCTGATGAACAGCCGCTCCGCGATCTCCGCGTTGGACAGCCCGCTGCCGACCAGCACCAGCACCTCGCGCTCCCGTTCGGTGATCGCGGTGAGCGGCCGCCGCGGCGACGTGGAGGCGGGGCGGCCCGCGAACTCCTTGATCAGCCGCCGGGTGACGCTCGGCGCGATCAGTGCGTCCCCGGCCGCCACCACCCGGACCGCCGCCAGAATGTCGTCCAGCGCCATGTCCTTGACCAGGAAGCCGGCCGCACCGGCGCGCAGCGCCCCGTAGACGTAGTCGTCGTCGTCGAACGTCGTCAGGACCAGCACATGCGCGGCACCGGTCCCCGCGGTGATCCGCTCGGTGGCCTCGATGCCGTTCAGCCCCGGCATCCGGATGTCCATCACGACGACATCGGGGGCCAGTTGCTCCGTCAGTCGCACCGCCTCGTCGCCCGTCCCGGCCTCGCCCACCACGTCCAGGTCGGGGAGGTCGGCGATGACCATGCGCAGCGCGGCCCGCACCAGCGGCTGGTCATCGGCGAGCAGCACCCGGATCGGGGCGGAGGGCGATGTCGATGTCGACGTCGGGGTCTGGGCCGGGGCCGGGGGTGGGAGCGAGGGCGATGTCGTGGCGGTGGCCGTGGCCGTGGCAGGGGTCGGGGCCGTCCCGTCCCGGTCACTCACGCCGCGTCCTCCGCCGGCACCGGCAGCCGGGCCGTCACCCGGAAGCCGCCCTCCGGGCGCGGGGCGGCGGTGAACTCGCCGTGCAGCAGGGCGACCCGCTCCCGCATCCCGATCAGCCCGAACCCGGTGTCCGCGGCATGACCCGGGCCCCGGCCGCGGTCCGCGACCTCGATGCCGAGCTCCTCGGGGCCGTACTCGACGGACACCCGGCAGGAGCCGGTGGCGGCGTGCCGGACCACGTTGGTCACCGACTCCTGGATGATGCGGAACGCCGACAGGTCGATGTCCGGTGGCAGCGGCCGCCGTTCGCCCCGCCACCGCACCTCGACCCGGACCCCGGCCGCGGTCGTGGCCCGCGCCAGCCGCTCGACGTCGGCGAGCCCCTCCGCCGGGTGCAGCGGCGCCGTCTCCCGCTCCGGCCCCTGGAGCCCCGGTCCGTCCTGCCGCAGCGCGCCGAGCATCCGGCGGAGCCCCGACAGCGTCTCCCGGCCCGCTGTCTCCACCGCGCTCATCGCCTCGCGCGCCGCCTCCGGCTGGGTGTGCACGACCCGGGCCGCCGCACCCGCCTGGAGGGCGATGATGCCGACGCTGTGCGCGACCATGTCGTGCATCTCGCGGGCGATGCGCAGCCGTTCCGCGACGACCGCCTGTTCGGCGGCCCGCGCGGTCAGGCTCTCGCCGTGCCGGCGGGCCTCGTACGCCGAGCCGCCCACCAGCCAGGCGACGACCGCGGTCAGGGCGACGGCCAGCTCCGCCGACGTACCGACGCCCCACCCGGCCAGCAGCCGGACGGCCAGGAAGCAGGCGAGGACGCCCAGCGCCATCAGGAGGGCGACGGCACCGGTCCGGCGCGACCGGGTGGCGGTGATGAAGTACAGCGCCACATCGGGGGCCAGGAACTGGGCGAGCGGAATCTCCCCCACACTCAGTGAGAACGTGGCGAGCGTGGCGGCGCCCAGCAGCAGCGCCAGGCCGTTCAGCGGACGCCGCTCCATCACCACGCAGCCGCCCGCCGCCAGGGCCGTGGCGAGCAGTTGTGTCAGCAGACCGTCCCACCGGTAGAGCAGCATCCCGGGCCGGACGGAAGGCTCGAACTCCCCGGGCAGCCGCACCCGGACGAGGAAGGTGAGCAGCACGCCCGCGTACCAGGCGACCCCCACCCACCAACCCGGCGGTACGCGCTTGAGCAGGGGAACGGAGGGTGAGTGGGACATGCGCCGATCGTAACCACCGCCACCCGGCCCGGCATCGGACCACGGTTGTACACCCACGGTCGACATCCTGCCCGGCAGGTGTCAGCGGCGGTCCGATGACGAACGGGGCCGGCGGACGGCACCGTTGGGACCGTGATCGAAGTCAACGGACTGACCAAGCGATACGGCGCCGCCACCGCCGTCAAGGACCTCACCTTCACCGTACGGCCGGGCGAGGTGACCGGCTTCCTCGGACCCAACGGGGCCGGTAAGACCACCACCCTGCGAATGCTCCTCGGCCTCGTCGAGCCCACCGCGGGAACGGCCACCCTGCAGGGCCGGCGGTTCCGCGAGCATCCGCGCGGACTGCGGCACGTCGGCGCCCTCCTCGACGCGGGCGACGTCCACGGCGGCCGGACCGCCCACGCCCACCTCGCCATGCTGGCCCGCAGCAACAGCATCCCGCGCGCCCGGGTGGACGAACTGCTCCACGAAGTGGGCCTCGTCGGGGCCGCGCGCCGACGCATCGGTGGCTTCTCACTCGGGATGCGCCAGCGGCTCGGCATAGCCACCGCCCTGCTCGGCGACCCGCCGGTGCTGCTCTTCGACGAGCCGCTCAACGGGCTCGACCCGGAAGGCGTGCTCTGGGTCCGCGGGCTCTTCCGGCGGCTCGCCGCGGAGGGCCGCACGGTGTTCGTCTCCAGCCACCTGATGACCGAGATGGAGCACACCGCCGACCGGCTCGTCGTCATCGGCCGCGGCGAACTCATCGCCGCCGAGAGCCTGTCCGCGTTCGCCGCCCGCGGCACCCGGCTGAGCGTGACCGTGGGCACGCCCGACACCGCCGCTCTCACCCCGCTGCTCACCGCCGAGGGCGCCTCGGTGGTCGCGGACGGCGACCGGCTCACGGTGACCGGCCTGACCGCCGCCCGGATCGGTGAACTCGCCTTTCGGCACCGGGTTCTGCTCCACGAACTCACCACCTCCAGTGCCTCGTTGGAGGAGGCGTTCATGGAACTCACCGCAGACAGCGTCGAATACCTCGCAGGAGACCCCCGATGACCACGACGACGACCGCGCCCGCAGGACGCGTGACGCACGAGGAGACCCGCGCACGCTTCAGCGACCTGCTGGCAGCCGAGTGGGTCAAGACATGGTCACTGCACTCGACCCCCTGGCTGTACGTGATCACCGCACTGGCCGTCGTCGCGTTCAACGCCGGTACGGCCTACGACCACTACAAGTACTGGTACCAGTACGACGGGCAGAGCCGCACCTCGTTCATCGCCAACGGCATTCCGCTCGTCGACGCCTTCACCGCGAACTCCGCCATGGTGCTGGTCCTGGCCCTGGCCGCGATCGGCGCCGTGTCGGTCACCGGCGAGTACGGCACCGGCCTGATCCGCACCACGTTCACCGCCGTCCCGGCCCGCCGCTCGGTGATGGCCGCCAAGGCGCTGGTCCTCGCCTCGATCGCTACCGTCTTCGGAGCACTCGTCGCCGCCGCCTCGTTCGCCTCGACCCAGGCGATCCTCTCCGGCCGGAACGCCTCGGTCTCCCTCGACCACCCGGACGCCCTGCGCGTCATGGCGGCCTCCGCGCTGCTCGCCCCGGTGGCCGCGCTCGCCGGCCTCGCGATCGGCACGGTGATCCGCCACACCGGGGGCTCCGTCGTCGCCTGCGTGGTGGTGCTGCTCCTGCTCCCCGTGGTCCTGAGCGCGCGCCGTCATCTGACGGCGGTGCTCCTGCACACCCTGCCCTTCAGCGCGTGGGAGCGGCTGACGAGCACGGACACGCAGCGCTCCCACGACCTCTTCCCGTGGACGACGGCCGGGGCCTGGACGGTCTACGCTCTCTGGGCACTGGCGGCAGGCGTGGTGACGGTGTTCGCGGCGCACCGCCGGGACCAGTGACGACGGGCGGCCGCGCGGCGGGCCCACTCCGCCTGACTCCCCAACCCGCCTTCCCTGCAAGTAGTTTCAGAAACATGCTGGAAATTCTTGCGTCACCTCTTGACGTGTTCATCGCTGAAACGGCAGGCTCCGAACTCCCCCCACGGTGGCCAGGCGCGTGGCTGCCCACGCCGGGTACGGGCTCCGTCCGTACCCGCGACCGAAGGAGCCGCAGATGAGTTCCCGCGCCGCTCGCGCGACACTGGCCGGACTGCTCGCAGCCGCCGGTATCACCGCCCTCGCCCCCTGGACCTCCCAGGCGACCCCACCGGGCGACAAGACCGTCACCGCCACCCTGTTCGAGTGGAAGTACGACGCGGTGGCCCAGGCCTGTACGGACTCGCTCGGTCCGGCCGGCTACGGCTACGTCGAGGTCTCACCCGCCTCGGAGCACATCCAGGGCGACCAGTGGTGGACCTCGTACCAGCCGGTCAGCTACAAGATCGCCGGACGCCTCGGTGACCGCGACGCCTTCGCGTCGATGGTGGAGAGCTGCCACTCGGCCGGTGTGAAGGTCGTCGCGGACGCCGTCATCAATCACATGTCGTCCGGTTCCGGCACCGGGACCGGCGGCACGGAGTACTCGAAGTACAACTACCCGGGGTACTTCCAGGACCAGGACTTCCACGCCTGCCGCAAGGACATCAGCAACTACGGTGACCGCGACGACGTCCAGACCTGCGAACTGGTCGGCCTGGCCGACCTCGACACCGGCAGCGACGCCGTCCGTTCGACGATCGCCGGTTACCTCTCCGACCTGCGCACCCTGGGTGTCGACGGCTTCCGCATCGACGCCGCCAAGCACATGGCGGCGGATGACATCGCCGCCATCAAGGGCAAGATGGCCGACCCGGGCTTCTGGGTCACCGAGGTCATCCACGGCGGTGGCGAGGCGGTGCAGCCCGACGAGTACACGGGCGTCGGTGACGTCGACGAGTTCCGTTACGGAGGCCATCTCAAGAGCGCGTTCCAGGGCGGCGGCGTCACCGGCCTGAAGAACATCGCCGACGGCAAGCTGGCGAGCGCGAACGCCCGTACGTTCGTGGACAACTGGGACACCGAGCGCAACGGCTCCACGCTGACGTACAAGGACGGCGCGGCCTACACCCTGGCCAACGTCTTCATGCTGGCCTCGCCCTACGGCTCCCCGAACGTCTTCTCCGGCTACGAGTGGTCGGACAAGGACGCCGGCCCGCCGAACGGCGGCGCGGCCGCCTGCGGCAGCGGCGGCTGGACCTGCACCCACGCACAGGCGGCGATCACCGGCATGGTCGGCTTCCACAACGCCACCGAGGGCGCCGAGCTGACCGACTGGTGGGACAACGGTTCCTCCGCCATCGCCTTCGGCCGCGGCGACAAGGGCTTCGTGGCCATCAACAACGGCGACGACACCCTGCAGGAGACGTTCACCACCTCGCTCCCGGCCGGCACGTACTGCAACGTGGCCCAGGCCTCCCCGGACGCCTGTGACGGCAACACGGTGCAGGTCGGTGACGACGGCACCGTGACGGCCGCCGTCCCGGCGAAGGGCGCGCTGGCCCTGCACGCCTGAGCCACGCGGACAACGGACAACGGACAACGGGCAGCGGGCAGCGGGCAGCGAACCGCCCGGCCGGCGGGGTCATGACCCGGCCGGCCGGGCGGAGTGTTCAGCGGACAGCCCTCAGAGGGCGGCCGTGGTCTGCTCGCCGCTCGCGCTCCCGGCCAGCCACTGCGACCAGGACAGGTTGAAGGAGGCGTAGCCGTTGTCGGCGGGTGCCTTGGCGCGCGGGGAGCCGGTGACCGTGATGGGGTCGCCCTGCTTGACCTGGCCGTAGAACCACTTCGCGTCGGAGAGCGAGAGGTGTACGCAGCCGTGCGAGCCGAGGGCGCTGCCGCTGCCCGGGTTGGTGTCGCCGGTGGAGAAGTGGACGTAGGTGCCCGACTGGGTGAGGTGGATGTCCCAGGGCAGGGTCAGGTCGTAGTAGTTCGCATCGCCCTTGGTGCAGCTGATCCCGACGCTGCAGGACGTCATGTGGACCTTCTCCTGCTTGTCGATCACCGCCATCGTGCCGTTCCAGGTCGGGTACTGGGCACTGCCCGCGTTGATGGAGAGCGTCCGCACCGGGGCGCCGTTACGGGTGACCTTCATGGTGTGGCCGGTGACCGAGGCGTCGGCCCGGACGTCGTCCCCGATGGTGAAGGAGTGGGTGTAGGGGTGGGTGCCGTAGCGGCCGCTGCCGTTGGAGACGTACTTCAGATCGGCGTCGAGCCGCACCTTGGTGCCGGACTTCCAGTACTCCTGCGGCCGCCAGTCGACCCGCTTGTCGCCCATCCAGTGCCAGGCACCCGAGGTGGGGACGGAGGCGGAGACCTTGAGGTGCTTCTCGATGTTCTTGTGGGCCGAGGCGGCGACCGGGTTGGTGAAGACCACGGAGATCGGCATGGCGACGCCGACGGTCGCCTTGTCCAGCGGCGCGATCGAGTCCAGCAGCATCGGCGGGCCCGTGGGGTGGGTGGGCGACGGGCGCGCACTCGCGGACGCACCCGTGGACGCGCCGCCCTTCCCGCTGTCGTGGGCACTGTCCGAGGTCGACGACTTGCCACCACACGCGCTGGTGCCCGCCAGTACCGCACTCACCAGCAACGCGATCCCTATAACGCCCTTGCCCCGCCGCATGTCCTGCTCCACTCGCGTCACTACTTCAAGGATTCAACATTTATAGAGACATGGAGCCGAGCGGAGCGGTTGCGGACGGCACGTAAAGCACGTGCCAAGTTCGCGGCCGGCGCACGCGAAGGGCCGGGCCGCCTGTCGGTGACCCGGCCCGCACCGCTTCCCTTCCCTACGGGAAGGACACCACCTGTGACGGGACGGTGTCCGTCCCCGACGTGGGCGAGCCCGTGTCGTTGATGACGTGTTCGTACTGGCCCTGGCCGCCGAGGGAGACGACGAGCAGGTCGTGGAACTTCACTCCGGGCTTCACCGGTGCCTCGAAGCCGTGGTCCTGGCGGATCGTCGGGTCCACGTTGAAGTAGCAGTAGCTGCCAAGACCCCACCCTTCGTGGGTGGTCACCGAGTCATCGACCTTGTAGGCCGCGAACCCCTTGGTGTCACCGTTCTGGACGGCGGCCTGGTTGGGGGCGTCGTACGCCTTCTCGTTCTGGAAGAAGATCGTCTTGCCGTTCTCGCCCGACCAGCGCACGTCGTACTTGTTGAAGTGCTCGACGAACAGCCCGGTCGCCAGGACGTTGTCGCCGTTGACCTGGAGGCCGTAGTCGGAACGGTTGGTCTCCCAGCCGACGCCCTCGCCGTGGTCCGCGCGCCACAGCCAGGTGTGGTCGATGATCGTGTCGTTGCTGTTGATCACCATGCCGGTGGTGGCCTTGCCGGCCCCCGCGCCGCCGACCCGCACGAACACGTCCTGCAGTGACGTCGGGTTGTCCGCGTGGCTCGCGGACGCGCCCTCAGGGCCGACCTCGATCAGCGAGTCGGAGTTGGTGGTACCGGCGTCGACGAGCAGGCCGGCGAGCTTCACGCCGTCCACGTCACCGACCTTGATGGCCGTGACCCCGTTGTCCGGGATGATCGTGGCAAGGCCCAGACCGAGCGCCACGGTGTTGGCGCGGTCGATGTCGATCGTCTGGTCGACGTGGTAGACACCGGGCGTGAACAGCAGGTGCAGACCCTGGTCCACCGCCGCGTTGATCGTCTCGGCGGTGGCGCCGGGCTTCACCACGTAGAACTGGTCCAGCGGTATCGACTCGCCCTTCGGCGTGCCGTTGGCCCACGAGACACCGCGCGCGTTGGTGCGCTTCTCGGGCACGAACACCTTGTAGTCGTCGCCGTCCAGGTACAGGAACGGCTTCTCGCGGGAGACCGGCGTGTTCTCCAGTGTGGTGTACGGAGGCTCGGGGAAGCTCTGGGCGGGGGCGCCCTCGACGCCGGAGAACGTCATGTTCCAGACGCCGTTGCCCCAGCTGCCGACCGAGCTGTCTCGGGTGTACCACTGCTGCTGCGAGTACGGGCCGACCTGACCGTCGATCTTGCTGTCGGCGATGTACCCGCCGCTCGCCCAGCCGTAGCCGTCGGGGGCCAGGTTCAGTCCGCCCTTGACGTGCATCCGGCGGAACGGCGCGGCCTGCGATACGGCCCAGCGGTCGGTGCCGCTGACCGGGTTGAGCGCCAGGTTCTCCGCCGAGCGCCAGAAGTTCTGCGTGGCGTTCCCGTTGAACCAGCCCGCGTCGACGGTCACATCACCGTTGAACGTGGTGTCGTCCGGGTTCAGCCCGAGACCGGCGATCGAGGTGTAGAACCCGATCTGCGCGTTGAGGTTGTTGTACGTGCCCGGCTTGAACATCAGCGCGTAGCGGCCGGTGCCGAACTGCGCCGACTCCTGCTTCTTGAACACCTCGTCGACCTTGGCCTGGATGTCGGGCATCGACGGATCGAACACCATGACGTTCGGGCCGAGGTCGCCGCCGCCCTCGATGGCCTGCGCGTCCGCGCCGAAGGCGCTCTGCGCGGTGGGGACGGCCATGAGGAGCGAGACGGCGAACGCGGCGAACCCGAACGTCCGGGTGCGGCGCCTGCGACGGGGGGCGGTGGGGGGTGTCGTGGGGGTGTCCGTGGGGGGAGCATGCATAGACGTACGTCTCCTGAGTCGTGGTACGGGTGACACGACGAGCTTCCTGGAGAGCGCTCTGAGAGCGCTCTCCGACGGGAGTTGATGGTTCCGGGGTGACCCGGGAAACGTCAAGAGGTGTGCGACAGGAGCCTCAACCGATCCGGGTGTGCGCAACAATTAACGTCAGCAGAAAGGCAATTGACCCATTCTGCGCTCAGTTCCGGGTGCCGTTGACTTTAGGAGTTGATGTTCGTCGGAGCGGTCGGTGTCCTGCGAGTCGGCCGGGAGTCTCCGGGGGCGGGATCGGTGGCCTAGGGTCGTGCGCCGTGACGAATCTTCCGCTGACAGCGACCCGGGCCTACTACGACACCGTGGCCGAGGAGTACACCGGACGGGTGACGGGCGCCTTCGCGCAGGATGTGTGGGGGCGCGCGATGCTCGGCGGGTTCGCGGAGGAGGTGCGGGCCGGCGGTGGGCTGCCGGTTGCCGATCTCGGCTGCGGACCCGGACATGTGACGGCGCATCTGGACGGCCTCGGGCTCTCCGTGTTCGGCGTGGACCTGTCGCCCCGGATGGTGGACATCGCCCGCCGGACCCGTCCCGGGCTGCGGTTCGAGGTGGGCTCGATGGACGCGCTCGATCTCCCGGACGGTGAGCTGGGGGGAGTTGTCGCCTGGTGGTCGATCCTTCACACGCCTCCCGGCCTGCTGCCGGAGCTGTTCGCGGAGTTCCACCGGGTGCTGGCCCCGGGCGGCCGGCTGCTGCTGGGGTTCCACGCGGGCGAGGACCAGCCGTACAAGGGGCCCGAGCGCGACGGCGGGGTGTCCTACGACATCCATCTGCTGTCGCCCGACCGGGTCGGCGAGCTGCTGGTCCGGGCCGGATTCGAGCCCACGGCGCGGATGCTGGGCGAGGGAGAGCGGTGGCCGTGGGCGTGCCTGGCGGGGCGGCGGCCCGACGTCGTCGGTGCTGCTCCCGCGGATTCCGCCGGGTCCTGATCCGGCACCCCACCTGACCTGACCGGCACCTTGGTCAGGTGGGGTGCCGGCCAGGGGTCTCGTGGTACGGGTCAGGGACTCCCGCTCGCGCCCTTGGTGATGCGGGCGATCGCCTCGACGGTGAGGGCGCGGTCATGCGGTTCGGTCTCCAGGGCGCGGTGGATGGACAGGCCCTCGATCAGCGCGTCGAGCTGTCGGGCCGTCGCCGGGTCGAAGTGCCATTCGAGGGCGCGGCGGCTCCGGCGCATCCACTCCCGGGTCAGCTCGCGGTAGGCGGGCTTCCGGGCCGCGAGGGTGTACAGCTCGTGGGTGAGGACCAGTTCGCGCTGGTTGCCGCTGGACAGGTGGTGGACGAGACCGGCCACCGCCTCCCGGGCCTCGTCGGGCGTGTTCGCGGCGCCGAGACGCTCCTCGAAGACGGTGACTATGCTGCTGGAGAAGCGGACGAACGCCTCCCGCAGCAGCTCGTCCATACCGCCGAAGTGATACGTCATCGAGCCGAGCGGCACCCCGGCGCGGGCGGCGACCTTGCGGTGCGACGTCCCGGCGACCCCCTCCTCCGCGATCAGGTCGAGCGCGGCGGTGATGATGCGCTCCCGCCGCTCGGGGTCGTTCCTTCCGGTCGCCACGGTGCTTCTTTCTCTGAGGCCTGGATCGAGCGGATCACCCGCGCCGGATTGCCCACGGCAACCACGTTGGCGGGGACGTCCTTCGTCACGACGGCTCCGGCGCCGATGACGCTGTTCTCCCCGATGGTCACCCCGGCGAGCACGGTCGCTCCGCCGCCGAGCCAGACATTGTCGCCGATCGTGATCGGCTTGGCCGCTTCCAGCTTGTCCCGGCGCGGCTCCGGCTCCACCGGGTGGGTCGGGGTGAGCAACTGTACGTTCGGCCCGATCTGGCAGTCGCGGCCGATGGTGATCGGGGCCACGTCCAGGGCGGTGAGGTTGTAGTTGATGAACGTGTCCTCGCCCACCGTGATGTACGTGCCGTAGTCGACGTACAGCGGCGGCCGGATGTGCGCGCCCGCGCCGACCCCGCCGAGGAGTTCGGCGACGACGGGCCGCGCGGTGTCGGCGTCCTCCGCGTAGGCCGCGAGGTACCGGGCGGCGAGGCGCACGGCGCGCTGCTGGGCCTTTGCGATGTCCGGGTCGTCGGAGATGTAGAGGTCTCCGGCGAGCATCCGCTCATGGTTGGTACGGGAATCCCCCGCGAAGTGGTCCGTCATGCGTACGATCGTACACTCCAGGCGTACGATCGTACGCTCCTGTCCTTCCTCATTCTTCGACCCGTCTGCTGAGGCCCCGCTGCCATGGATGCCGCTACACGCCGCTGGCGCACCGCACTGTTTCTCTTCATGCTCGCCGCCGGCACCGGAATGGCGTCCTGGGTGGCCCGCACCCCGGCCGTCCGGGACGGGCTCGACGTGTCCACCGGCTCGATGGGCCTCGTGCTGTTCGGGCTCTCCACCGGTTCGATGGCCGGTGTCACGGCCTCCGGCCCGCTCGTACGCCGTTACGGGGGCCGGGCCGCGATCAGCGTCGGCGCCTCGCTGATCGTCGCCGGGCTCCTGGTCGTCGCGGCGGGCACGAGCCTGTCCCTGGCGGGCGGGGTGTTCTGCGGACTGGCCCTGTTCGGGGGCGGGATGGGGCTGGCCGAGGTCGCGTTCAACATCGAGGGCGCGGCCGTCGAGAGCGTCATCGGCCGGCCCGTCCTGCCGGTGCTGCACGGCTGCTTCAGCCTCGGCACCGTGGTCGGGGCGCTGCTGGGGATGGGGCTGACCGCGGCCGCCTTCCCCGTCGGATGGCACCTGACGGTCGTCGCGGTGCTGATATCCGCCGCCGCGGTCCGGGCCGTCCGCGCGATCCCGCACGGCACGGGCAAGGAGACGGCCGGCACCGCCGGACCGGGCGGGTGGCGGGGCCAGTTCACGGTGTGGCGGGACCGGCGGCTCGTCCTCATCGGGGTCATCGTGCTGGCCATGGCCTTCGCGGAGGGGGCCGCCAACGACTGGCTGCCGCTGCTCATGGTCGACGGCTACGAGGTGAGCGCCACCGCCGGCTCGCTGACCTTCCTGGTCTTCGCCTCCTCGATGACGCTGGGCCGCTTCGCCGGCGGCCCCCTCCTGAAGCGCTTCGGCCCCGCCCAGGTCGTCCGGATCAGCGCGGTCATCGCCGCACTGGGCCTGGCGGTGGTGATCGTTGCGCCGAGCCCGGTGATGGCGGGCGCCGCCACGGTGCTGTGGGGGCTGGGTGCCTCGCTCGGATTCCCGGTCACCGTGTCCGCGGCGGGCGACCACCCGCGCGACGCGGCGGCGCGGGTCGGCGCGGTCTCCACCGCGGGCTATGTCGCCTTCCTCGTCGGCCCGCCCGCGCTCGGCTTCCTCGCCGACCACATCGGACTCCGGCTCACGATGACCGTCGTCCTCGCCCTGCTGATCGTCGCCTCGACCCTGGCCGGGGCACTCGGGTCCGGCCGCCGCGCCGCTACGGAGGCCGTGCCGGTCACCCCCTAGACCGGGACGGCGCTCTCGTCCCACAGCACGGTGCTGTGCGCCGCGACCAGCGCGCCGATCCGGGCGAGCGCCTCGCCGGCCGGCCGCGGGTCGAGGCGCCGGCCGTCGCGCAGGCGCAGCGCGACGCGGTCGTCAGCGGCCTCCGCCGCGCCGATGACCGCCTGGTACGGCACCAGCCGGGCCTCCCGGATTCGAGCGCCGAGGCTGCCGCGCTCCCGGCCGCTGACCTCGGCGCGCAGCCCGAGCGCGGCGCAACGGCGGGCGAGCTCCTCGGCGTTCGGCAGTTCGGCGTCCGAGACCGGCAGGATCACGACCTGGGTGGGGGAGAGCCAGCCGGGGAACGCGCCGCCGTGCTGCTCGATGAGATGGGCCACGGCCCTCTCCACACTGCCGATGATGCTGCGGTGCACCATGACCGGACGGTGTTTCGCCCCGTCCGCGCCGATGTAGTGCAGATCGAACTGTTCGGGCTGGTGGAAGTCGACCTGGACGGTGGACAGGGTCGACTCGCGGCCCGCCGGATCGGCGACCTGGACGTCGATCTTCGGACCGTAGAACGCGGCCTCGCCCTCGGCGCGCTCGTACGGCAGCCCGGACGCGTCCAGGACCCCGGTCAGCAGCGCGGTGGAGCGCTGCCACATCTGCGGCGCGGCGACGTACTTCCCGCCGGGCCCCGGCAGGGAGAGCCGGAAGCGGGCCGGGCGGATGCCGAGTGCTTCGTAGGCCCGGCGGATCATGTCGAGCGCGGCCCGCGCCTCGTCGGCGACCTGGTCCAGGGTGCAGAAGATGTGCGCGTCGTTCAGCTGGATGGCCCGCACCCGGGTCAGCCCGCCGAGCACCCCGGAGAGCTCGGAGCGGTACATGCCGCCCAGCTCGGCCATCCGCAACGGGAGTTCGCGGTAACTGTGCGAGCGGGAGCGGTAGATCACCGCGTGGTGCGGGCACAGGCTCGGCCGCAGCACGACCTGCTCGCCGCCCAGGTCCATCGGCGGGAACATGTCGTCGCTGTAGTGCGACCAGTGCCCCGAGATCTCGTACAGCTCCCGCTTGCCGAGCACCGGCGAGTACACGTGCCGGTAGCCCGCCAGCCGCTCGGCGGTACGGATGTACTCCTCCAGGGTGTGCCGCAGCGCCGCGCCGTCGGGCAGCCAGTACGGCAGCCCCGCGCCGATCAGCGGGTCGGTGTCGAACAGCTCCAGCTCGCGGCCGAGCTTGCGGTGGTCGTGCATGGCGGTCTCCTCGCGGACGAGGGGCGAGTCACCGCAAGCAGAAGCCCCGGGGCACTCGCCCCGGGGCTTCGGACTGGTCAGCAGTCAGCGCGCCGGGACACTCTCCGGCGTCGTCGTCATAGCGGCGCGCTTCATGCGAGGGACGCTAGCAGGGAGCCCCGGCGCCCCGCGCGGGGTTTTTCGCGCGGGGCGCCCGAGCACGGCGGTCAGCCCTGCTTGGACGAGTCGAGGTGGGCGAACACGACCACGTTGTCCTCGTAGTCCTTGACGGTCCTGTCGTAGTTGCCGCCGCAGGTGATCAGGCGCAGCTGGGCGTCCGGGGTGTCGGCGTACACCCGCTTGTCGGGGAACTTCGCCTTGCTGAACGTCTCGACGGTGTCGACCTTGAACGTGGCCACCGTGCCGTCCGTGCGCGTGATGTCGACCGTGGAGCCGGGCCGCAGGAACCGCAGTTGCAGGAAGACCGCGGGACCGGTCGTCGTGTCCACGTGGCCCGCCACGATCGCGGCCCCGCGCTCGCCGGGCGTCACGCCGTCCTTGAACCAGCCGGCCAGGTTCTTGTCGTTCGGGGGAGGGGCGTCGAGCCTGCCGGAGCTGCCGATCGACAAGGGGGTGAACGGCGCGTCAACCGCGATGGCCGGGATCTGCAGCCGCTTCGGTACGGAGCGCGGCAGGGACGGTCCCGGGGCCGCCGTCTCCGGGGCGGCGGAGGACGCGGCGGGAGCGGGGGCCGCGGGCGCGGCGACCGAGGGTGGGGCGGGTGGTTTGTCGTCGGCCGGGGAGCCGATGGAGTGGTAGATGAGGAGCATGCCGAGCCCGGCCGCTGCGGCGGGCCAGAGCAGGGCGCGGCCGAGCGTGGTGGTGTCGGAGGCAGTCCGGGAGGAGGGTGAACCGGGCGACTGCGGGGCGGCCATGGGAACGAGCCTTTCGTCTGCGCGGGACAGCGGTGGCGTGGATGGGGTGCGGGTGCGGGGACGCGGGGAAAACGAAGGCGCCGCGGCCGCCGTCCGGAGGGACGACGGCCGCGACAGTGGAGCGACCGGCCGGCAGTGCGGTCGGATCAGGCCATCGCGCCGCCCGTCGCCTGGCGGCGACGCAGCTTGTACGCGCCGACGCCGACACCACCGAGCAGCAGCAGCGAACCGGCCGCCAGACCACTGCCGGTCACGGCCATCGCGCCACCACCGGTGTGCATGCCGCCGCTGGGCTTGTCCTTCTTCCAGCCCTCGTCGTCCGACTTGCCGCCCTCGTCGTTGCCGGGCTGCCATTCCTTGGCGACCGTCATCGACAGGGCGCCGCCGCCGGTGTGGACGCCGCCGCGGGGCTTCTCGTTGTCCTCGTCCTTGTACTTGCCGCCCTCGTCGTTGCCGGGCTGCCATTCCTTGGCGACCGTCGACGACAGGGCGCCGCCGCCGGTGTGGACGCCGCCGCGGGGCTTCTCGTTGTCCTCGTCCTTGTACTTGCCGCCCTCGTCGTTGCCGGGCTGCCACTCCTTGGCGACCGTCATCGACAGCGCGCCGCCACCGGTGTGGACGCCGCCGCTGGGCTTGTCCTTCTTCCAGCCCTCGTCGTCCGACTTGCCGTGCTCGTCGCGGTCGCCCGCCACTGCCTTGGCCAGGGCGCCGCCACCGGCGTGCATGCCACCGCGGGGCTTCTCGTTGTCGTGGTCCTTGTACTTGCCGCCCTCGTCGGACTTCCCGTGGTCCTCGCTCCGGGAGGACGAGCCGCTGTCGTGGCCCCCGTCGTCGGAGACGGCGATGGCGTAGGCGGAGGGAGCGGTGACCGTGAGGACCGCCGTGACGGCGGCCGAAGCGAACAGTGTGCGGGCAGAGCGCATCTGAACACATTTCCTTTCGTCGCGACTGCGAAGAGTGACGGAACGTCGACTCGAAGTGGCGCAGTGGCTACGTGATCCACCGTCAGTCGGAACGCCGGGGCGCGCCATCGGAGAGCGCCGCATTGGAGCTACGCCATGGGCTCATCGAGTGGCGGAGATCGGATAATCACCCGTTGGAGGGCATGGCGCGCCGGGGCGAGGTTTGGACTTTTCCCGACCAGTTGTTCACTGACGAAACCTCACCGCGCCGGAATCGGGACGGAGCCCCGGTAAATGGGTTGCACCGCCGGCCGGCCCGCTGTTGTACTCGCCGCATCAGCCGACAGGACCAGGAGACCTCCATGCGCCGATCTCACATGTTCGTTCAGACGGGAATTCACACCGCCACTGAGAACATGGAGTTCCGTGCACACGCTGAATCTTGGCATTCTGGCGCATGTCGACGCCGGTAAGACGAGCCTGACGGAGCGGCTGCTCCACACCGCCGGAATCATTGACGAGCTCGGCCGCGTGGACGACGGGAACACGCAGACCGATTCCCTCGCGCTCGAACGGCGACGCGGCATCACGATCAAGTCCGCGGTCGTCTCGTTCGCCATCGACGACGTCATCGTCAACCTGATCGACACCCCCGGTCACCCCGACTTCATCGCCGAGGTGGAACGGGTGCTGAGCGTGCTCGACGGCGCCGTGCTGGTCATCTCCGCCGTGGAGGGCGTACAGGCGCAGACCCGGGTCCTGATGCGGACGCTTCGGCGGCTGCGCATTCCGACGCTCGTCTTCGTGAACAAGGCCGACCGCGCCGGAGCCCGGTACGGGCAGGTGCTGCGGGACATCGCGGAGAAGCTCACGCCGGACGTCGTCGCGATGGGACCGGCCGTCACCGGCCTCGGCACCCGCGACGCGCACTGCCCGCCCTACGCGCCCGACGACCACCGGCTCACCGGCCGGCTGACGGAGCTGCTCACCGAGCACGACGACGCGCTGCTGGCCGCGTACGTCGAGGGCGGGGAGACGATCGCGCCCGCCCGCCTCCACCAGGAGCTGGCGGTGCGGACCGGTCGGGCGGCCGTCCACCCGGTGTACTTCGGCTCGGCCGCGACGGGCGCCGGAATCGCCGCGCTGACCAGCGGTATCAAGGAGCTGCTGCCCGCGGCGCAGGGCGATCCGGACGGGCCGGTGTCCGCCACCGTGTTCAAGGTCGACCGCGGTCCGGCGGGCGAGAGCCTCGCGTACGTCCGGATGTTCTCGGGGACCGTACGGACCCGTGACCGGCTGCCGTTCGGGCAGGGGCCGGCCGCGGCGGGCGAGGGCAAGGTGACCGGGATCGACGTCTTCGCGCACGGCTCGGCCACCCGCAGCGCATCGGCCGGGCCGGGGCGGATCGCGAAGCTCCGGGGACTTCCGGGCATTCGGATCGGCGATGCGGTAGGTGTCGCACGCAAAGCGGCGGAGCACCATTTCGCCCCGCCGACACTGGAATCCGTGGTGGTGCCCGCGCCGCCCGCCTCCAGGGGTGAACTGCACCTCGCGCTCGCGCGGCTCGCCGAACAGGATCCGCTGATCAATCTGCGCCAGGACGACATCCGTAAGGAGGTGTCCGTCTCGCTCTACGGAGAAGTGCAGAAGGAAGTCATCGAGGCGACGCTCGCGGAGGAATTCGGTATCGACGTCACCTTCCGCGAAACCACGACCATCTGTCTGGAAAGGCCGTCAGGCACCGGTGCCGCATTCGAGATCATCGACAAGGACGGGAATCCCTTTCTCGCCACGGTCGGCCTGCGCGTCGATCCCGCCCCGGCCGGCAGCGGGGTGCACTACCGGTTGGGGGTGGAGCTCGGCTCCATGCCGTACTCCCTGATGAGGGCGGTCGAGGAGACCGTGCACGAAACGCTCGGACAGGGCCTGTACGGATGGCAGGTGACCGACTGCACGGTCACCATGACGCACTCCGGCTACTGGCCGCGCCAGAGCCACGCGCACGGCACCTTCGACAAGTCCATGTCGAGCACGGCCGGGGACTTCCGCAATCTGACCCCGCTGGTCCTGATGGCCGCGCTCCGGCGGGCCGGCACCACGGTGTACGAGCCGATGCACCGCTTCCGACTGGAACTCCCCGCGGACGCGCTCGGCCCGCTCCTGCCGGTCCTCGCCCACCTGACGGCCGCCCCGGGCCCCCCGTCCGTGGACGGCGCCCGCTGCGTACTGGAGGGCGAGATCCCCGCGGCCAGGGTGCACGAACTGCAGCAGCGGCTCCCGTCGCTGACCGGGGGCGAAGGCGTACTGGAATCCGCGTTCGCCTCCCACCGCGCGGTCATCGGCAGCCTCCCGCGGCGCTCCCGCACCGACCGCGACCCGCTCAACCGGAAGGAGTACCTGCTGCATACGGCGCTGAGGGGGCCGGGCCCGTCCGGCGACTGAGCACGCGGCCGGCCCGGCACCCGCTCAGTTCAGCCGGGACCGGGCCGCCCGTGCGCTGCGCCGGACCGCCTCCGCGGACGCCGGCTCGACGTCCGCGACCACGTCCGCGTACTCCTCCATCTCCGCCGCCCCGCGCAGGAACTCCCCGCGCCGGACCAGCAGCTGGGCCCGCTCGAACCGCAGCCGGGCCGGGTGCGACGGCAGCAGGAGGGACAGCTCCACCGCCCACAGCGCCACGTCCGTCCGCTCCGGGCGGGCCGCCGCCCAGCCCCGGATGTTGTTCAGGATCCGCAGCAGTGTCTCCAGCGGCTGCGCGGGCACCAGCATCGACGCGTCGAGGGGCTCCCCGGTCGCGCCCGCCACCAGCAGCTCCGCGTCCTGGCCCGACAGCGGACGGCCACCGGCGAACGGATCGGCCAGCACCCGTTCCTCCGGCTCACCGAAACCGACCACGAAATGGCCCGGCAGCGCCACCCCGTACACCGGGGCGCCCGCCCGCCGGGCCACCTCGATCCACACCACCGACAGCAGGATCGGCAGCCCGCGCCGGCGCCGCAGCACCTCGTGCAGCAACGAGGACTCCAGACGCTGGTAGTCCGCCGACGAGCCCTCGAACCCGTACCGCTCACCGAGCAGTTCGGCCAGCGCGGAGGCCCAGGCCCGGCCGCCGCGCAGCCCGTACGGCAGCAGACCCGCGAGCCGGTCCAGCTCGATCTGCGCCGCGTCCGTCCCGTTCGCGTCCAGTGCGGGATCCGCCTCCGCGCCCAGCAGCAGGCAGAGCAGCGCCAGGTCCGGCCGCTCGGCCCGCGCCTCCTCGGCGAACCGGCGGCGGATCTCTTCCCTGTCGTGCCTCTCGGGAGCCATCGCGCTACGCCGGCCGGAAGTGGTGGTAGCGGTGGTGGGTGGAGAACCCCATCCCGTCGTACAGCGCACGCGCGCCCTCGTTCTCCGCCTCCACCTGCAGCCAGGCCGCCGACGCCCCCTCGTCCATCGCCTGCCGGGCCAGCGCGGTCATCACGGTGGTCGCAAGGCCCCGGCGCCGGTGCTCCGGAGCCACCTCGACGGCCATGAAACCGGCCCACCGCCCGTCCACCACGCACCGCCCGATCGCGGCGGGCGCGGCGTCCCCGGCCTCGCCCGGGACCGTCGCGAACCACACCGAGGGACCGCTGCCCAGCACCGCCGTCACCTCGGGGCCCGGGGTCTCGAAGCGCTGGTAGCGGGAGAGCCACGCCGGGTCCGCCGTACGGCTCAGCCGCACCCGCGACACCTCGGCCGCCAGATCACCGATGGGGGCCAGCGCCGCGATCCGCACCTCCGCCGTCACCTCGCGCCGCCACCCGCGCTCCTCCAGCGCCGCGCACAGCTCCTCCTGGGCACCCGCGGCGCCGGTCGCGGTCTGGACGTACGGCGCCAGCCCCCGGTCCGCGTACCACTGCCGGACCCGCGCGAGCGCGGCGTCGAGCGGAACGCCCGGATCGCCGAGCGGCAGTACGGAGTTGGCGCGCCGGGTGAACCCTCCGGCGGCGCGCAGCAGCCAGTCGCCGAGCGGTTCGCTCTCCACCGGCTGCCAGGCCCGCGCGCACACCGCGGCGAGTTCACCGAAAGAGGCCGCCGGACCCCGTCGGCGAGGAGGCGCGGACGGTACGACCTTGCCCGCCACCAGGGACGATTCCACGATGCGGACGGAATCACCGCTCTTCGGTGTGACGGACAGCACACCGGTGTCCCACGATGTGAGAACACCAACCGTGTCAGTGAATTTCGGTCCCTGCGGACCCTCCTGGAGCAGGCGCCGGACCGAGACCCGTTTGCCCACGTCAGCAGGTGTGATCCGGATCTCCAGTCGTCCGCCGATGGTGAATTCCACAGCTCTGTCCGCCCCTCCTGTTCGGATCGTGCCCGGGAACGGAGATACTAGGTGCGGGCATCGACGACGCCGCGCTCCCGCGCGAGAGCCAACGCCCTACCGAGGAGGAACGACAGCGTGACCTACGTCATCGCGCAGCCTTGTGTCGACGTAAAGGACAAGGCCTGCATCGAAGAGTGCCCCGTCGACTGTATCTATGAGGGCCAGCGGTCTTTGTACATCCACCCGGACGAGTGCGTCGACTGTGGAGCCTGCGAGCCGGTGTGCCCGGTCGAGGCGATCTTCTACGAGGACGACACCCCGGAGGAGTGGAAGGACTACTACAAGGCGAACGTCGAGTTCTTCGACGACCTCGGTTCGCCGGGTGGTGCTTCCAAGCTGGGTCTGATCGAGCGCGACCACGCGTTCATCGCAGCGCTGCCGCCGCAGAACCAGTAGCAGCGTCCCGGCACGTGCGTCACCCCGGTCCCGTACGGCTCGTCACCGTGCGGGACCGAGGCGTTTGTGCACTCCCGTCGCCGTGTCCCGCGTCCGAACCGCGTACAGGAAAGCCCGAACCCCGTACAAGAAAGCAGAGATCCGTGTCCGCAGCAGTCTCCTCCCGCCTCCCGGTCTTCCCCTGGGACAGGCTCGCGCCCTACAAGTCGACGGCCGGGAGCCACCCTGACGGCATCGTGGACCTGTCCGTCGGCACACCCGTCGACCCGGTGCCCGAGCTGATCCAGCAGGCGCTCGTCGCCGCCGCGGACAGCCCCGGCTATCCGACGGTGTGGGGGACGGCCGCGCTGCGCGACGCGCTGACCGGCTGGGTGGAGCGGCGGCTCGGCGCGGTCTCGGTGACGCACGAGAACGTGCTGCCCGTCGTCGGCTCCAAGGAGCTGGTGGCCTGGCTGCCGACCCAGCTCGGCCTCGGCGCGGGCGACAGGGTCGCCCACCCGCGGCTCGCCTACCCGACGTACGAGGTCGGCGCCCGGCTCTGCGGTGCCGAGCCGGTCGCGTACGACGACCCGACCGAGCTGGACCCGGCCGGGCTCAGGCTGCTCTGGCTCAACTCGCCGTCCAACCCGACCGGCGAGGTACTGGCCAAGGACGAGCTGACCCGGATCGTCGCCTGGGCGCGCGAGCACGACGTGCTGGTCCTCAGCGACGAGTGCTACCTGGAGCTGGGCTGGGAGGCCGAACCGGTCTCTGTGCTCCACCCCGACGTCTGCGGCGGTACGTATGAGGGCGTCGTCGCCGTCCACTCGCTCTCCAAGCGTTCCAACCTCGCCGGGTACCGGGCCGCGTTCATCGCCGGCGACGCGGCCGTCCTGGCCGAGCTGCTGCTGATCCGCAAGCACGGCGGGATGATGACGCCCGCACCCGTCCAGGCGGCGGCCGTCGCGGCGCTCGGCGACGACGCGCACGTGGCCGAGCAGCGCACCCGGTACGCGGCCCGGCGGGCCGCCCTGCGGACGGCGCTGGAGGCCCACGGCTTCCGGATCGAGCACAGCGAGGCGAGCCTCTACCTGTGGGCGACCCGCGACGAGCCGTGCTGGGACACCGTGGCGTACCTGGCGGAGCTCGGCATCCTGGTGGCGCCGGGGGACTTCTACGGGCCGGCGGGCGACCGCTTCGTGCGCGTGGCGTTCACGGCCACGGACGAGCGGGTGGCGGCGGCGGTCAAGCGGCTGGGCTGAGCGGCTGCCGGGCGGCCGGCGGCCCGTTGTCCTCGGCCGGGCGGGCCACGTCCCGGCCCGTACGGAAACGGGCGCGGGGGCGGCGGGGGGGGGCCCCCCCCCCCCCCCGCCGCGGGGGGGGGGGGGGGGGGGGGCGGCCCCCCCCGGCCGCCCCCCCCCCCCGGGGGGGGCGCCCCCCGGGGGGGGGGGCCGCGCGGC
>NZ_JBIVTZ010000002.1:195812-235305 GCF_044756945.1 Streptomyces sp. NPDC091387
CCGAGGGCCTCGGGAGTGCGCACTCCCGAGGCCCTCGGCCGTTTCCGCTGCCGTGGTGCGGCTCAGCCGATCGGCAGGCCCAGGCCGTCGGTGGGCAGGCCGCCCTTGGTGGCGTCGCCGAGGGCGCCGGTCGCCCCGCCGGACGTCACCTTGCCGACGGTCTTGGTGGCGGCGGGGGCGGCCTTGCCGGCCGTCTCGCCGAGGGTCTTGCTCGCCACCGGCAGCGTGGTCCCGACGACCTTGCCGCCGGTCTCGGCGCCCTGCTTGGACACGCCGTCGACCGTCTTGCCGAGACCGGCGCCGTCGAGGCTGGTGAGACCGCCGAGCTCCGGGGCCTGTGCGAGCTCCGCGGCACCCGCGGCGCCGGCCGCACCGACCACGGGGGCCGCACTCGCCGCGATCAGCAGCGCGGTACGGACGATCCGACGGGTCAGGGGGAGGGACATGATGCTCCTTCGACGGGCTGGGAAATCTGTCTGTCCGTGGGCCGGACGCCATGACAACCGTCGTGGGGGCGGGGGAGGTTGCGGTGAACCGACGTAAAGAGTCGGTAATGCGTCAGATAATCCGCAACGGAGGAACCCGGACGGACATCGCATTTCCCAATGCCTCGATGAACCGTCACTTCCCTGTGGCCGCAAGGAAATTGGGTCATTCCTGAGGTGCCGCGCGAACCCCTGTGCGGAGGCCTTCCGGAGAATGCCCGGACCCCCTGTACGGGGGACCGGGCGCACTAACGCACGAAGCGCATACGGACCTCTGTCGTGCCCGATTTCTTGCTTTCCGTCCGCCAGCCCGATGCGGCGCCCCACACCCGGCCCGCGTACGCGACCTCGTCTATGCCCAGCACCTCGGACTGCGCGACCGCCCAGTGCGCGAGCTCCCAGCCGTGCTGCGGAACGCCGCCCTCCCCGGACGCGCCGCCCGAAGGCACCGGCACCGAGAGCGAACCCTGAGCCGTCGCGCCCGCCGTCGGGGTCCGGCTCTCCGCCGCGTCCACCGCCGGCAGCGCGTCCTTGCCGAAGGAACGGGTCAGCGCGGCCCGGACCTTCGAGACATCGCCGGTCCCGGCCGTGGACCGCGGCGGCGAACAGTTCAGCGCGGCCGGCGTCCGGCCGGTCAGCACGGCCGCCAGGAGTGCGGCGTCCGGCTCGTGCTTCGCGTACGCCTGCGGGAAACCGCTGCGCTGCACGCGCTGCGCGGCCACGGTCAGCGGCAGCCGCGAGTAGCCGGGCACCTCGGCCAGGTGCTGGTAGAACTTCCCGGCCGAGTACACCGGGTCCAGGATCTGCTTCCCGGTGCCCCAGCCCTGCGAGGGACGCTGCTGGAACAGCCCCAGGGAGTCCCGGTCGCCGTGGTTGATGTTGCGCAGCCCGGACTCCTGGAGAGCGGTCGCCAGCGCGATGGTCACCGCGCGCTCCGGCATCCCGCGCGTGGTGCCGACGGCCGAGATCGTCGCGGCGTTCGCCGCCTGCTCCGGACTCAGCCGGTAGGTGCGCCCCTCACCGGACGAACCGTCCGCGGAGCGCACGGTGCACTGATCGGAGCTCCTGTCGCCCGACAGGTACTGAGCGGTCAGATATCCGCCCAGGGCCACGAGCACGCCGAAGGCGGCCGCGACGCGCAGGCGGCGGCTGCGGCCGGTGTGTCGGCGGGCGGAGGATTCGGTCCGGGGCACGGGGCCACCGTACGCGAGGCACTAGGGTCGTAGCCATGGCCGAAAGCACCCTTGACCTCACACTGGACGGACCCGCGCTCACCGCCCGGCTCGTCGACTTCCCTTCGGTCAGCGGGGAGGAGAAGGACCTCGCGGACGCCGTCGAAACGGCGCTGCGCACCCTCCCGCACCTGACCGTCGACCGGCACGGCAACAACGTCGTCGCCAGGACGAACCTCGGCCGCGCCGAGCGCGTCGTGCTCGCCGGGCACATCGACACCGTGCCGATCGCCGACAACGTCCCGTCCCGGCTCGACGCCGACGGACTGCTGTGGGGCTGCGGGACCTCCGACATGAAGTCGGGCGTCGCCGTCCAGCTGAGGATCGCCGCGACGGTGCCCGAGCCCAACCGCGACCTCACGTTCGTCTTCTACGACAACGAAGAGGTCGCCGCGCACCTCAACGGCCTCGGACACATCGCCGAGGCCCACCCCGACTGGCTGGCGGCCGACTTCGCCGTCCTCCTGGAGGGCTCCAACGGTGAGGTCGAGGGCGGCTGCCAGGGCACGCTGCGCGTCCTCCTCCGTACGGAGGGCGAGCGGGCCCACTCCGCGCGCAGCTGGATGGGGGCCAACGCCATCCACGGCGCCGCCCCGATCCTCGCCCGGCTCGCCGCGTACGAGCCGCGCAAGCCGGTGATCGACGGACTCGAGTTCCACGAGGGCCTCAACGCCGTACGGATCGAGGGCGGCGTCGCCAACAACGTCATCCCCGACGCCTGCACCGTCGTCGTCAACTACCGCTACGCCCCGGACCTGGGCCCCGACGAGGCCCTGGCCCACGTCCACGAGGTCTTCGCCGGCTGCGGCGTCGCCGAATTCACCGTCGACGACCACTCCGGCGCGGCCATGCCCGGCCTCTCCCACCCGGCGGCCAAGGCGTTCATGGACGCGGTCGGCGGCACCGCCCGGCCCAAGTTCGGCTGGACGGACGTGTCGCGGTTCGGCTCGCTCGGCGTTCCCGCGGTGAACTACGGCCCCGGCGATCCGATCCTCGCCCACAAGCGCAACGAGCATGTGGCGGTCGAGCGGATCACCCACTGCGAGGAGCGCCTCCGCTCCTGGCTCACGACCTGACCTCCGGCATTCCCCTGCCCGTAACCTCCGGCGATCTACGCTGGCCTGAGACAGGGCGCCGCAGGGCGGCTCTGACGTCGTCGGAGGGAGCAGGTCATGGGCAACCCCGAGGGAGAACGGATTCCCGAGGAACAGCGACTCGGCCCGGTGCTGCGCCGCAGGGAGCAGGTGCAGCCCGGCACCACCGATCAGCGGCTGCTGGACTCCGAGGGTGACTCGGAGTGGGTGCACACCGACCCGTGGCGGGTGATGCGCATCCAGTCGGAGTTCGTCGAGGGGTTCGGCGCGCTGGCCGAGCTGCCGAGCGCCATCAGCGTCTTCGGTTCGGCCCGCACACCGGCCGACGCACCGGAGTACGAGGCGGGCGTGCAGCTGGGCAGGGCGCTGGTCGAGGCGGGCTTCGCGGTGATCACCGGCGGCGGACCCGGAGCGATGGAGGCCGCGAACAAGGGGGCACGGGAGGCGAAGGGGGTCTCGGTCGGCCTGGGCATCGAGCTGCCCTTCGAGTCCGGCCTCAACCCGCACGTCGACATCGGCGTCAACTTCCGCTACTTCTTCGTGCGCAAGACGATGTTCGTGAAGTACGCGCAGGGCTTCGTCGTACTGCCCGGCGGACTCGGAACGCTGGACGAGCTCTTCGAGGCGCTCACCCTCGTCCAGACGGGGAAGGTCACGCGCTTCCCGATCGTGCTGTTCGGCACGGCGTACTGGGGCGGCCTGGTCGACTGGCTGCGGGACACGGTGATCGCGCAGGGCAAGGCGTCCGCGAAGGATCTGCTGCTGTTCCACGTCACGGACGACGTGGACGAGGCCGTGGCCCTGGTGACCAAGGAGGTCGGCCGCTGAACCCCGGCCTCGCCGGAGTGTGAGGCGAGGGGCCGGGGCCTCGGTCACGGGACGGGGGGCGGGGAACCCGCGCCCCGTCCCCGGTTACGCCAGTCCGCGCCGCGCCACGGCCGGCGCCCGGTGCCCGGCGATGGTCGCCACCATGTCCAGGACGTCGCGCGTCTCCGCCACCTCGTGCACCCGGTACACCCGCGCCCCCAGCCACGCGGACACGGCGGTCGTCGCCAACGTGCCGATCAGCCGTTCCTTCACCGGGCGGTCGAGCGTCTCGCCCACGAAGTCCTTGTTGGACAGCGAGACCAGCACCGGCCAGCCCGTCTCCGCCATCTCGCCGAGCCGGCGCGTCGCCTCCAGCGAGTGGCGGGTGTTCTTCCCGAAGTCGTGACCCGGGTCGATCATGATGCCGTCCGGCCGGACCCCCAGTTCGACGGCCCGCTCGGCCAGTCCCACGGTCACCCGCAGGATGTCGGCCATCACGTCCTCGTACCCGATCCGGTGCGGCCGGGTCCGCGGCTCCGCGCCGCCCGCGTGCGTGCACACCAGTCCCGCCCCGTACCGCGCGGCGACCTCCGCGAGCTTCGGGTCGACGCCGCCCCACGCGTCGTTCAGCAGGTCGGCGCCGGCCTCGCAGACCGCCTCGCCGACGTCGTGGCGCCAGGTGTCGACGCTGATCACCACGTCCGGGTGGCGCCGGCGCACCTCGGCGACGAAGCCGACGGTCCGGCGGGCCTCCTCCTCGGCGGTGACCTCTTCGCCGGGCCCCGCCTTCACCCCGCCGATGTCGATGATCGCGGCACCGTCCGCCACCGCCTGCTCGACGCGGGAGAGCGCCGGCTCGTCACGGAAGGTCGCGCCCTGGTCGTAGAAGGAGTCCGGGGTGCGGTTCACGATCGCCATGATCACCGGCTCGTGCGCACCGAACTCGCGCCGCCCCAGCCTGAGCGCACCGCTTCGCATCCCGTGTCTCTCCCTGTGCGTCCCCTCGGCAGATCACCTGCCGAGTCCGACTGCGACCCTAGTGCCTCACCCGGCACGGTCCGCCCCTCGCGCCGTCCGGCACGCAGGGGGCGAACCTCGCCGGGTGGGGCACTCGCTGTCAGTGCCGCATGGCACGATCGGACCCGGACGAAATTCCGCTCCCGGGGAGATGCGCGTGTTCTGGTTCTTGCTGCTCGCGATGGTGGTGGTGGTTGCCGCGGTCACCCTCGTGGTGGTCGGCGGAGGGAGGAGCGCCATCCTTCAGGACGTGGCGCCCGAGCAGCTGACGGATCCGCTGCCCGCGACGCGTCCGGTCGGCCGTGCGGATGTCGAGGCGCTCCGGCTGCCCGTCACCGCCCGCGGCTACCGGATGACGGATGTCGACGAGGCGCTGGGCCGGCTCGGGGCCGAACTCGCCGAGCGGGACGCGCGGATCGCGGAGCTTGAGTCGGCGCTCGCCGGCGCACAGGCCACCAGGGCGGGCCGCCCCGACCTCCTCAAGGAGCCCCAGGGCCGGCCTCAGGCGCCCTGGGACCGGCCTCAGGCGCCCTGGGAGGGCCCCGGGCAGTCGGCGCCGTGGCAGGCGGCTGAGGAGCAGTCACCGGGGAGCACGCCCCGGCCGGACGAGGAGGACGGGCGATGAGCGGCGGCGCCGAAGCCGCGGCGGACGGCGGCCTGCGCTGCCCGTGGGGCCTGTCCACCGAGGACTACCTCGCCTACCACGACACGGAATGGGGCCGCCCGGTCCACGGCGACGACGCACTCTTCGAGCGGCTGTGCCTGGAGGCGTTCCAGTCCGGGCTGTCCTGGCTGACGATCCTGCGCCGCCGGGAAGGCTTCCGCGGAGCGTTCGCCGGCTTCAGCATCCCCGCCGTGGCGAAGTTCACCGACGCGGACCGGGAGCGGCTGCTCGCCGACGTGGGCATCATCCGCAACCGCGCGAAGATCGACGCGACCATGGCCAACGCCAAGGTGCTGGCCGGCTGGCGGAGCGGTGAGCTGGACGAGCTGATCTGGTCGTACGCCCCGGACCCGGCCACCCGGCCCGCCCCCCGCACCCTCGGGGACGTGCCGGCGGTGACCGCGGAGTCCACGGCGCTGTCCAAGGACCTCAAGAAGCGCGGACTGCGCTTCATCGGCCCCACCACCGCCTACGCCCTGATGCAGGCGTGCGGGCTGGTCGACGACCATCTCGCCGACTGCGTGGCACGCGGCACAGAGGCGTAGCGCCGGGCGCGTCCGGGAGCAGGCCCTACCGCCCCAGGTACTTGGGCCGCTCCTTGTCGAGGAAGGCCTGCACCGCGATCGCGTGGTCCTGCGACGCGCCCGCCCGCGTCTGGAGTTCGTCCTCCTTCTTCAGCGCCTCCTCGAGGGTGCGACCGGCCCCGTACGCGAGGGACTCCTTGAGCGCCGCGTAGGCCACCGTCGGGCCGTCCGCCAGCGCGCGGGCCACCGCGGCGGCCTCGGCGGCGAGATCGGCGCCGGGTACCAGTTTGTTCACGATCCCCAGCTCATGGGCGTCCGCCGCGGAGATCGAGCGCGGGAAGAGCAGCAGGTCCGCGGCGCGGCTCCGGCCGATCAGCCGGGGCAGCGTCCAGGAGACGCCCGAGTCGGCCGTGAGCGCGACCCCGGCGAACGAGGTGTTGAACGACGCGGTGTCGGCGGCCACCCGGTAGTCGCAGGCCAGGGCGAACCCGAACCCGGCGCCTGCCGCGACCCCGTTGATCCCGGCGACAACGGGCTTCGGCATCCCGGTGATGGCCCGCACGATGGGGTTGTAGTGCTCCTGCACGGTGCTGAGCGCGTTGCCGCCGTCCTGCTCACGGGCTTCCGCCAGTTTGGCGACGTGCTCCTTGAGGTCCTGGCCGACACAGAAGGCGCGTCCGCCGGCCGCGGTGAGCAGCACCGCCCGCACGGCGGGATCGGCGGCGGCCGACGTCAGGGCGTCACGCAGCGCCACCTTGGTCGCGGTGTTCACCGCGTTCATCGCGTCGGGGCGGTTGATCGTGATCGTCGCGAGCCCGTCGGTCACTTCGCAGAGCACGGCGTCGGCCATGTGGGGTCCCCTTTTGTGCCTCGTCCAAAGTCTGTCGAGGCAAGCATGGCCGACTTCGGCGAAGGCGAACATGTGACCTGCGTCTAACAATTCCGCCCCGATGGAGGGGTATGGGGGACGGAGTATCGCAGTCGGTTCGCCGAATTGGGTGGTTTTGAGCGAGCGCGTTGCGCAAGCGATGCAGAGCGATGTTGGTCATCGGGGTCTCTGATGCGGGATAATGGCCTGGAAGCAATGTGTTCGATGCCGGTGAGGCAGCGCCTGTCATGGGGCCGCCGGTTGCGATGAGCTGGTTTCAGGAAGGGGAACGAGCATGGCGGCCATGAAGCCGCGGACGGGCGACGGCCCGCTCGAGGTGACAAAGGAGGGGCGGGGCATCGTCATGCGCGTTCCGCTCGAAGGCGGCGGTCGGCTTGTCGTGGAGCTGACTCCGGACGAGGCCGATGCGCTGGGCGATGCCCTCAAGAAGGTCGTCGGCTGACGCAGAGGCGCCCACACTTCACTACTGCCCGGCACGGATTCCGTGCCGGGCAGTAGTGCGTTCGGTGACAGGTCCCGGAACAGGATTCGGTGACGAGTGACGAGTGATGTGTGACACGTGATGCTTCGGGAAGCGCGTGACGGCCGGGGGAGGCGGGTCAGCCGCGCCGTACCGCGCAGAGCAGACCGTCGCCCACCGGCAGCAGCGTCGCCATCAGCTCCTGGCTCTCGCGGACCGCGCGCAGCAGTTCGCGCAGGCGCAGCACCTCCGCGGGCTGGGGCGCGGAGTCGACCGTACGGCCGTCCGCGAAGACGCCCTCGAAGCACACCAGGCCGCCAGGACGCAGCAGGCGCAACGATTCGGCGAGGCAGTCGAGGCTCTCCATCCGGTCGCCGTCGCAGAAGACGAGGTCGTATCCGCCGTCCGCCAGCCGGGGCAGCACGTCCAGGGCGCGGCCGGGGATGAAGCGGGCCCGGTTGGCGGCGAAGCCGGCCGCCCGGAAGGCCTCGCGGGCGAACTGCTGGCGCTCGGGCTCCGGGTCGACCGTGGTCAGCACCCCGTCGGGCCGCATGCCGTGCAGCAGATAGATGCCGGACACGCCCGTACCTGTGCCGATTTCGGCGACCGCCTTGGCGTCCGTCGTGGCAGCGAGCAGGCGCAGCGCTGCGCCGGTGCCTGGTGACACCGAGCGGAGTCCCGCGTCCCGGGCCCGGTCCCGGGCCCAGCGCAGTGCTTCGTCCTCGGCGACAAAGGCGTCGGCGAACGCCCAGCTCGTCTGCCGGTTGGCTGTGATGGCCCTCTCCTGTCCCCGTAGTTGGCGCAACGGTGACTGTATCCGCTGCACCCGGGAACCCGCAGATGGGACCGGGCGTTATGAAGGGACAGGGGAAAGCCCATGGATCGGGCCCGCGGATCGGGACCGGAATCATGGGCAGGCGGTTCCCGGGGCTGTCCCCGGCCCCAGCAGGAAAAAGGCTTATCCGGAGCTAACGGGCGAGGTGGCTATGGTAGGGGCTCCACTGGACACCACCAGAGCCGACAGGGGAGGTGCGGCTGCGCCTGTGGATCGGGGAGGAGTGCTGTGGCGCTTTCTCAGGTCGGCGGGTGAGCCGAAATCCGTGACCAACACCGCTGACCGTTCTTCCAACGACTCCGCAACGACTGCGACCTTCGCCTCGGATGCGCACTCCCAGGCGTGGACGCCGCCCTCATGGGAAGAGATCGTCAGCACGCACAGCGGTCGTGTCTACCGCCTTGCCTACCGACTGACGGGAAACCAGCACGACGCCGAGGACCTCACTCAGGAGGTCTTCGTCCGGGTCTTCCGTTCGCTGTCGACCTATACGCCCGGCACCTTCGAGGGCTGGCTGCACCGCATCACGACCAACCTGTTCCTGGACATGGTCCGTCGTAAGCAGCGGATCCGCTTCGACTCCCTGGGTGACGACGCGGCCGAGCGCCTCCCGAGCCGCGAGCCGTCGCCGCAGCAGGTGTTCAACGACACCCACTTCGACGCGGACGTCCAGCAGGCGCTGGACACCCTTGCGCCCGAATTCCGGGCCGCGGTCGTGCTCTGTGACATCGAGGGTCTCTCGTACGAGGAGATCGCCGCGACACTCGGCGTGAAGCTCGGCACCGTACGCAGCCGTATCCACCGCGGGCGCTCGCACCTGCGCAAGGCGCTGCAGCACCGTTCGCCCGAGGCCCGTGCCGAGCAGCGCTTGCTGACCGGTGTCCTCGCGGCAGGGGAGGGCGGAGCGTCGTGAGTGGCACAGGACCGACCTCCGCGGAACAGCACCTGGGGGACCGGCTCGCCGCGCTTGTCGACGGTGAGCTCAAACACGACGCCCGTGACCGGGTGCTCGCCCACCTCGCGACCTGCGCCAAGTGCAAGGCCGAGGCTGCCGCCCAGCGGCGACTGAAGAGTGTCTTCGCCCAGTCGGCCCCGCCCTCTCCCTCCGAGGGCTTCCTTGCCCGCTTGCAGGGCCTTCCCGGCGGCCCGGGTGGTGACGACGACAGTCGGGGAAGACCGCTCGGCGGCTCAGGCCGTTTCGGTGACGGGATCTTCCCCGTGATGCAGCCTCCCGGCAGCCGGGCGGATTCGCCCGTCGGCCGCTCTCCGCTGGACGGTTTCGGCTACCTCCCGACCGTGCACGGTTCGGCGGCGGCCCTTCCGGTCGGCCCGGCCCGGCCGGCGTTCCGGATTCACGAGGTCAGCCGCGAGGCCGACCGTTCGCCGTGGCGGGGCCGCAGGTTCGCGTTCGCCGCCGCCAGCGCCGTCTCCCTGGCCGCCATCGCCCTGGGCGGTGCCCTCCCGACGGACGCCGGCCCCGATTCCCTGGCCCGAGCCGACGGCTCGGGCAGCAGCGTGACACCGCTGGACGCCGACGCGCGTGCGGAGAGCGGCGTCAGCGTCAGCCGCCGAGGCGGTGGCCACGGCGCGCTCGCGGCGCCCGGTATCGGCGACCGCCCGGTGTCCCTCGCCATGAACGCCGCGCCGTTGGCGTTCTCCTCCGCATCCCCCCTGCTCGGCGCAGGCAGCCTCACCGGAAGCCGGTACGCGCTGCCCGTCCAGACCAATGTGTCCGCGCCTTCGCTGATACGTCCCGGCAGCACCAGCCCGCTGTTCGCCCAGGCTCTTGGCAGCGGACTTTCCACGGCTTCCCCGGAGCCGTCCCGGACCCCCACGTCGGCCGCCGGACTGCCGGTTCCCGCCAACCACGGACTGCCGCTCCTGCCTCGCCGCTGACGCGGGTCCGCGCAGGGCATACGTAAACCTGGTTGAATTCCGACAGGATTCCGGGAGGGACGCCCCCTGCGGGGCGTGCAGAGGCCAGTTGTGGCAGTTGCGGGGAGAGCATGGACGACGGGAAGCCCACCGAGCCGAAGGCGAAGTGGTGGAGCCGGCCCACGGCGGGGCGCAGCGCGAGCACAGCGCCTCAGGAGCCGTCGCCCGTCGAGGACGCGGTGCCCCTGGTGGACGCGCCCGGTGCGAGCGACGGGGCGGAACCGGAGGAGTCCGTGGCGGCCGAGGTCGTGCCGCGGGCCCCGCAGCCGCTCCACGAGCCCGACCAGTACAGCACCCCGCCCTACGGCGGCCCCGGTCCCTGGGCACCCGCGCCCCCCGTGCAGCGGCCCGTCCCGACACCGCCGCACGGCACCCCCGTACCGCCGCCCTACGCGGGGACGAACGGCGCGGGCACGAACGGCGCGGGCATCACGACGGCCTCCGCGCCGCCCCCCGCCCCGTCGGCCGCCTTCCCGCCCCCGGCCCCCGCCCCGCTGCCACAGCAGCCCCAGGGCGGGCAGCAGCCCCACCAGCCGCAGCCGCAGCCGCAATCGCAGCCGCAGCCCCAACACCCCCAGCCCCAGCCACAGTCCCAGCAGCCGCAGCCCCCGTCGCCGCAGTGGCTCCAGTACGACCCCTGGGGCGCGCCCCGGCAGCCCCTGATCACCAACCCCGGCCCCCCGCCCGGCTCCGACGGCGGCCGGCCGAGGAACAGGCGCGGGTCCGTTCTCGTCGGCGCGCTGCTCCTCGCCCTGGTGGCGGGCGGCATCGGCGGCGGGATCGGCGCGTACATAGAGCGCAACGGCGGCCTCACCCAGGTCGAACTGCCCCAGGACGAACGGAACGGCGGCGGCCGCGCCCCCGACAGCGTCGCCGGTATCGCGGCCAGCGCGCTGCCCAGCGTGGTCACCCTCCACGTCAGCGGCAGCAGCGAATCCGGCACCGGCACCGGCTTCGTCCTCGACAACAAGGGGCACATCCTCACCAACAACCACGTCGTCGCCCCGGCCGGTTCGTCCGGCGACATCACCGTGACGTTCAGCGGCGGCGAGACGGCGAGCGCCGAGGTCGTCGGCAAGGACAGCGGCTACGACCTGGCCGTGGTCAAGGTCAGCGGTGTCTCGGGACTCAAGCCGCTGCCCCTCGGCAACTCCGACAACGTGCAGGTGGGTGATCCGGTGGTGGCCATCGGGGCGCCGTTCGACCTTTCCAACACGGTCACCTCCGGCATCATCAGCGCCAAGGACCGGCCGATCACCGCGGGCGGCGAGAAGGGCGACGGCAGCGACGTCAGTTACGTAGACGCGCTGCAGACCGACGCCCCGATCAACCCGGGCAACTCCGGCGGCCCGCTGGTCGACACCGACGCACACGTCATCGGGATCAACAGCGCCATCCGCGCCGCGGACAGCGGCTCGACCACCGGGGGCGGCCAGGCCGGTTCCATAGGCCTCGGCTTCGCCATCCCGATCAACCAGGGCAAGCGCGTCGCGGAGGAGCTGATCAACACCGGGAAGGCCACTCACCCGGTGATCGGCGTCACGCTCGACATGAAGTACACCGGTGACGGAGCCAAGGTCGGGCAGAAGGACGCCGTCGGCAAGTCCTCCGTCACGCCGGACGGTCCCGGTGCCAAGGCCGGGATCGAACCCGGTGACGTCATCACCGAGGTGGACGGGCAGCGGGTGCACAGCGGCGAGGAGCTGATCGTGAAGATCCGCGCGCACCGGCCGGGTGACCGGCTGGACCTCAGGCTGACCCGTGGTGGTAAAGACCTGTCCATGACTTTGACGCTCGGCTCGGCAACGGGCACGTGACGGCCACGGGAAGCTACCGCGCGGACTGTCCCGGCGGGTACCGTGGGCCGGGTCGAGACCTCATCCGACCTGGTCGCGGAGAACACGAGGAGCCGCAAGGTGTTCAATGACATAGGCCCACTCGAGCTGCTGACGCTCGTGATCATTGGCGTGCTCGTCTTCGGTCCGGAGAAGCTGCCCAAGGTCATCCAGGACGCCTCGCGCTTCATCCGCAAGATCCGTGAGTTCTCGGAGAGCGCCAAGGAGGACATCCGCACGGAGCTCGGCCCGGAGTTCAAGGACTTCGATTTCGAGGACCTCAACCCCAAGACGTTCGTCCGCAAGCAGCTCATGGACGGCAACGACGATCTGGGGCTGAAGGAGATCCGGGAGAGCTTCGACCTGCGCAAGGAGGTCGCCGAGGTCACCGATGCGGTCAATGGCCGCGAGACCTCGTCGGTGGAGGCGAAGAGCGGCGTGTCGGGCGGCTCCGCGATCACGGCGGCGAACGGCTCCGCGGGCGCTCCCGACCTGCTCAAGAAGCGTGAACAGCCCGCGAAGGACAACCACCCGCCGTTCGACGCAGACGCCACCTGACACCCGTCAATCCCGACTCGTCCGGACGGTATGGCTATTCTCCATCTGTCCGGTTGTGAGGACGCCCGAGGGGGGCGGGCCGCTCCGGACCCTACGGATCTAGGAGGCGGCCGGACAGATGGAGACAACGAGTCGGGTGGGCGCGGATGGTGCGCCGGACGCAGGCACGGCGGAGGGGGTGCCGACGGCCCGGCTCACGGTCGACGGCTATCTGCGGGCGCCGTTCCCCTGGTACGGACTTGACGAGGCCTTCACCGGGCCGCGCTGGCTGATGCAGGTGGGCACCGCCGCGGACGGCACGGTGCAGCACGGCTCCACCGGCCACGGTGAAGAGCCCTCGGTCCGCAGTGACGCGGCCGAGGACAGACAGAGATTCGCGGTCGTCGTGACCGTGGCCAGCAGCCCCGTGCGGCGCAGCGGCGACGGCACGGGCGTCCTGGACGCGACGACGGTCTCCTCCGCGGCCTGGCTGGCCGGCTCGGGCCTGCTGGCCTACACCTGGCCCGCGCAGATGGACCACACGCTGCGGGACGACTGGCTGGACCAGCAGACGGAGACGGCTTTCGAGCTGGCCGACGATCTGGACGGCCCCGCGTGGTCGGCGCTGTCGCTGCCGGTCGACGGTGTGCCGGTGGCCTTCCACTACCGCGAGTCCGAGTTCGGCTGGGTGCTGGCCGGGTCGGCGCACGGCGGGGTGCACATCGGGGCGTACGGGCGCGGCATGAGCGCGTACGGGCTGGGCTTCTCGGCAATCGGCGACATCACGTCGTACGCGTAGCCGTGGGCGGGCCGGGGGCTTCGCCCCCGGCCCGCCGCGTTCCGGCCGCGGTCAGAACTTGTTGCGCGGGGTGATACCCAGGGACATGCCCGAAAGGCCGCGCTGACGGCCGCTCAGCTTGTCCGCGATGGAGCGCAGGGCCTTGCCCGCCGGGGAGTCCGGGTCGGACAGGACGACCGGCTTGCCCTCGTCGCCGCCCTCGCGCAGCCGCAGGTCGATCGGGATGGAGCCGAGCACCGGCACCTCGGCGCCGACCGTCCTCGTCAGCCCCTCGGCGACCCGGGCGCCGCCGCCCGAGCCGAACACGTCGACCATCTCGTCGCAGTGCGGGCACGGCATGCCCGACATGTTCTCGACGACGCCGACGATCTTCTGATGGGTCTGTACGGCGATCGAGCCGGCCCGCTCGGCCACCTCGGCCGCGGCCTGCTGCGGGGTCGTGACGACCAGGATCTCCGCGTTCGGCACCAGCTGGGCCACGGAGATCGCGATGTCACCTGTGCCCGGCGGCAGGTCGAGCAGCAGGACGTCCAGGTCGCCCCAGTACACATCCGCGAGGAACTGCTGGAGCGCGCGGTGCAGCATCGGCCCGCGCCACACCACGGGGGCGTTGCCCGGGGTGAACATGCCGATGGAGATGACCTTCACGCCGTGCGCGGACGGCGGCATGATCATGTTCTCGACCTGGGTCGGCTTGCCGTCCGCGCCGAGCATCCGGGGCACGCTGTGCCCGTAGATGTCCGCGTCCACGACGCCGACCTTGAGGCCGTCGGCGGCCATGGCGGCCGCGAGGTTCACGGTCACCGACGACTTGCCGACGCCTCCCTTGCCGGAGGCGACCGCGTACACGCGGGTCAGCGAGCCGGGCTGGGCGAACGGCACCTCGCGCTCCGCCGTGCCGCCGCGCAGCGACGACGCCAGCTCCTTGCGCTGCTCGTCGCTCATCACGTCGAGCGTGACCTCTACCCGTGACACTCCTTCGACGCGGGCCACCGCGTCGGTCACGTTCTTGGTGATCGTCTCGCGCATCGGACAGCCGGAAACGGTGAGATACACCGTGACAGCGACTACACCGTCAGGATCGATCTCGACCGATTTCACCATGCCCAGCTCGGTGATCGGGCGGTGGATCTCCGGGTCGTTCACTGTCGCCAGTGCCTCAAGCACCGCGTCTTCCGTAGCCATACAGACGATGTTACGGCGCTCGGCACTACGCGCGGGTGGCCCCGTCAGCGGTCTTCGTCACTCTCGGCCCCGGACAGTGCCCTGCGGTCGTCCAGGTCCCTCACCAGGTCCTCCAGTTCGGAGCGGATCCAGTCGCGGGTGGCGACCTCCCCGAGGCCCATCCGCAGCGCCGCGATCTCCCTGGTCAGGTACTCGGTGTCGGCGATGGAGCGCTCGTTCTGGGCGCGGTCCTGCTCGTGGGTGACCCGGTCGCGGTCGTCCTGCCGGTTCTGCGCGAGCAGGATCAGCGGGGCCGCGTACGAGGCCTGGAGGGACAGCATCAGGGTCAGGAAGATGAACGGGTACTCGTCGAACCGGAGCTTCTCCGGCGCGAAGATGTTCCACACCACCCACAGGATGATGATCAGCGTCATCCAGACGATGAACCGCCCGGTCCCCAGGAACCGCGCGATCCGCTCCGAGAACCGGCCGAACGCCTCGGGGTCGTACTCCGGCAGCAGCCGCCGCCTCGGGTCCTTCGGCTGGTCGAGCCGGGTCCTGGGGGTACGGGTCAGGGCCGTCGAGCCGTGCGACGCCCTGGAGCGGTCCTCACCGGCCACGGAGCACCCCCTCGCGGCCGTGGAAGTCGGTCTCCCGCCAGTCGTCGGGCAGCAGGTGGTCGAGCACGTCGTCGACGGTCACCGCGCCGAGCAGGGAGCCGCTCTCGTCCACCACGGGCACCGAGACCAGGTTGTACGCCGCCAGGTAGCTGGTCACCACCGACAGCGGGGTGCCCGGTGTCAGCGCCACCAGTTCGCTGTCGACGATCGAGCTGACCAGGGTGAACGGCGGGTCCCGCAGCAGCCGCTGGAAATGCACCGTGCCCAGGTACTTGCCCGTGGGGGTCTCGTCCGGCGACCGGCACACGTACACCTGGGCGGCGAGCGCCGGGGACAGGTCCGACTGGCGGACCCGGGCGAGCGCGTCGGCCACCGTCGCGTCCGGGCGCAGGATGATCGGCTCAGTGGTCATGAGACCGCCCGCGGTCCGCTCCTCGTACGACATGAGGCGCCGCACGTCGGCCGCGTCGTCCGGGCGCATCAGCGTCAGCAGCCGCTCCTTGTCCGCCTCGGGCAGCTCGGACAGCAGGTCGGCCGCGTCGTCGGGGTCCATCGCCTCCAGGACGTCCGCCGCGCGCTCCTCCTGGAGCTTGCCGATGATCTCCACCTGGTCGTCCTCCGGCAACTCCTCCAGGACGTCGGCGAGCCGGTCGTCGTCGAGCGCGGCGGCGACCTCCGCCCGCCGCTTCGGGGAGAGGTGGTGCAGCGCGTTGGCCACATCGGTCGGGCGCAGCTTCTCGAACGTGGCGACCAGTGACTCCGCGCCCTGTCCGTGCTCCTCCAGTGAGAAGCCGCTGACCGCCGACCACTCGACCGTCAGGGTCTCGCCCTTGCGGCGCAGCGCCCCGCCCCTGCCCTTGCGGACGAAGTACTTGTCGATCTCCCAGTCGCGGCGGGCCGGCAGCTGCTGGATCGCGACGTCGAGGATGGTGACCTCCTCGCCGGTCTCCACCAGGCTGACCCGCCGGTCCAGGAACTCGCCGAGCACCAGGCGTTCGGTGGGCCGCTGTTCGAAGCGCCGCATGTTGACCACGCCGGTGGTGATCACCTGTCCCGACTCGATGCCCGTCACCCGCGTCATCGGGAGGAAGATCCGGCGCCGGCTCACCACCTCGACGACGATGCCGAGCAGCCGGGGCGGTCGGCCGCCGATCCGGAGCATCGCGACCAGGTCGCGGACGCGGCCCACCTGGTCGCCGTTCGGGTCGAAGACCGGCACCCCGGAGAGGTGCGAGACGAAGACCCGGGGTGTTCCTGCTGCCATGTCTGCGCCTCCTCCTTCGCCGCCGGCTTACGCATCCGGTCTGTTCTGACATTTATTGCACCGTTATGACGGGATCAGGCTAGCCCGTACCGCTGCGGGCCGCCCCGGAGAGCTGTCGTCACGACTCTCTGCCGAGAGGCGTAGGCCGCACGGGTACGCTGCCGTCTGCCACCCCCCGCCATGAAGATGAGAGGCAGTGCGCCTGTGACCTCTTTTGTCCCGCCCGTCCGGGCCCGCCGCCGGACCGCCGCCCTCGCCGTCGTGCTCTGCGCGGGGCTGACCGCGGCCCTGACCGCGTGCGCGGGCGAGGACCCGGACGAGGGGACCAACGGCGTCGGCAGACTGGCCGCACCGGAGATCGAGCAGAAGGCGCGGACCGCGGCGGACTCCTCCGGCACGGTCCGGCTGGCCGGCACCCTGGTCAGCAAGGGCGGCACGTACAAACTCAACATGCGGCTCAAGGACAAGGGCGGGGCGGGCTCCGTCACGTCCGGGAAGAGCACGTTCGAGCTGCTCCGGATCGGGGACGTGCTCTACCTCAAGGCGGGCGCCGACTTCTGGAACCACGACACGAAGGGCGCCGGCGAGGCGAGCGACGCGGACGGGGCGGCGGCGGACAAGCTGGACGCCAAGTACGTGAAGGTCCCCGAGGACGACCCCACGTACAAGCAGCTGCGCGGATTCACCGACAAGAAGGTGCTGCTCGGCGGGCTGCTCACGCTCCACGGCGAGGTCGGCAAGGGTGACCGCGACGAGGTCGGCGGGGTACGCACCATCCGCATCACCGGCGGCGAGGGCGAGGGCGGCGCGCTCGACGTGTCCCTGGAGGGCAAGCCGTATCCGCTGCGCTTCGCACGGGGCGGCGGCGGGGGCACCGTCACGCTCGCGGACTGGGGCAAGGACTTCGCGCTGAAGGCCCCGGCCGAGGGCGACACGGTCGACTACGGGCAGCAGCTGCCCAAGTCCTCGTCGTAGGGCCGGGGCCGGCTACCGCTTCCTGAGCGAGCGCTTCAGCAGGCTCGGCAGCCCGGCCGGTACCGGCATCCGGGTGGTCGCGGTGGTCGGCAGCGGCGCCGCCGCCCCCGAGTCCGTCGGCAGGTCCGTACGGGAGTCCAGGGGCGTGAGCCGCAGGATCCGGCACTCGCGCGCCCAGCGGCCGGTCATCCGCTCGGCGTCCGGTGCGTTCAGGCGCTTGCCCCTGAGCTCGGCGACCGCGGCCTCCCACTCCTCGGAGTGCGGCGCGAGCTGGGCCACGGAGGCCGTCCAGGCGACGAGCCGGCCGCCCTTGTCCTTGCTGCGGACGGTCACCTCCGCGGTGGCGCCGTCCGTGAGGCCGGCGGGGAGCGGCTGCTCGCCGGGACCGTCCCCGACGAAGAGCGCCGCACCCTCGTGCCACACGTGCCACAGCGCCCGCGCGGGCCCGGTGCCGCGCACCCAGACCAGGCCCGACTTCTTGGTGGCCTCCTCGACGAGGGCCGGTCCGAGCAGCGTGTCAGCAGCAGTCATGCCGCAGAGCTTACGACCTGGTGCGGACCGGCCCCGTTCCCGGCGGTCAGAGCCAGCCGTTGCGCTTGAGCATGCGGTGGATGGAGAAGCAGACCACCCCGATGAAGCCCAGCACCATGGGATAGCCGTACGTCCAGCGCAGCTCCGGCATGTGCTTGAAGTTCATGCCGTAGACCCCGCAGATCATCGTCGGCACGGCGATGATCGCCGCCCAGGACGTGATCTTGCGCATGTCCTCGTTCTGCGCGACGGTCGCCTGCGCCAGATTGGCCTGGAGGATGGAGTTCAGCAGCTCGTCGAAGCCGATGACCTCTTCCTGCACCCGGACGAGGTGGTCCGCGACGTCCCGGAAGTACTTCTGGATGTCCGGGTCGATGAGCCGCATCGGCCGCTCGCTGAGCAGCTGCATCGGGCGCAGCAGCGGCGAGACGGCCCGCTTGAACTCCAGCACCTCGCGCTTCAGCTGGTAGATCCGGCCCGCGTCCGAACCGCGCGGGCCGCCCTTGTCCGGGGTGGAGAAGACCTCGATCTCCACCTCGTCGATGTCCTCCTGCACCGCGCCCGCCACCGCGATGTACCCGTCGACGACATGGTCGGCGATGGAGTGCAGGACGGCCGACGGCCCTTTGGCGAGCAGCTCGGGGTCGTCCTGGAGCCGGTGGCGCAGCGCGCGCAGCGAGCCGTGGCCGCCGTGCCGCACGGTGATGACGAAGTCCCGGCCGGTGAAGCACATCACCTCACCGGTCTCCACGACCTCGCTGGTCGCGGTCAGCTCGGCGTGCTCGACGTAGTGGATGGTCTTGAAGACGGTGAACAGGGTGTCGTCGTACCGCTCCAGCTTCGGCCGCTGGTGGGCGTGCACGGCGTCCTCCACGGCCAGCGGGTGCAGCCCGAACTCCCGGGCGATACCGGCGAATTCCTCCTCGGTCGGCTCGTGGAGGCCGATCCAGGCGAAGCCGCCGTTCTCCCGTACCCGGAGCATCGCCTCGTGCGGCGTACGGCAGGTGCCGTCCACTTCCGCGAGGCGACGTCCGTCGCGGTAGACCGCGCAGTCGACGACCGCGCTGGAGGCGGACGGGTCACGGGTGGCGTCGTAAGTGCTGTGCAGGGTGTTGGTCTTGCGCAGGGACGGGCGCACCACAGCGCGCAGGTCACGGATCATCGACATGGCTGGCTCCTTCACGGAGGGCCGTCGGCGAGGGCGTGGAACAGCCCGGAATGGGGACGTGGGCTCACGTCCGCAAAGCGGGCGGCACCGCGGCGGCGCGATGACGGCGTTCGCTACAGACAGGCAAAAAAGGAGTGCTCTTCCGTCGTGCGAAAGGCCATGGGCCTTGACCGGGAAGGCGTCAGATCACAGAAGAAAGGTGTCGAGCGGAAGAGCGGTTGGTACTGCACGGTCGACTTGGATCCACCGCAGCCCCACCTCCTCCGGTCGGTCCCCCGTGGGGGACGACGTTGCGTCGGGACTTGAGAGCAACGCTTCTGCGTGCTGTCCCGACCGGCGGGCCCAGGCTATCAGTCGGCACAGGGCCAATCTCTTACTTTGCCCGTTCCATACGCGTCCTATGCTCGCCGCATGGCAGAAATTCTTGCTCTGGTCGAGGCCCGTCTGCGCACGGCCCTGGGTGAACCGGACGCACGCGCGGCAGTGACGTTCCTCGGCACGGACCGGATCGAGGTGCTCAGGTTCATCGACGGCGACGTCGTGAGGTACGCCACGCTCGGCATGTCCGCGCAGCCGATGGCCGACCCGACCGACTCCCTCGCCGACCCCGTGAAGGGGCCGCGGGCCGAGCTGGTCCTCTCGGTGCGGGCCGGCCTCGCCGACACCGACCAGGTGCTGCGCAAGCTCGCCGTCCTGGCCGCGTCGCCGCAGGTGGAAGGGTTGATCGTGACGCCGGGCGCCTCGCTGGACCTCGGCGAACCGCTGTGGCCGGGGGCGCCGTTCAGCTCGGTGCTCGTCGCCGAGTCCGGGGGGCTGGTCGAGGACCTGGAGATGGACGCGCCCATGGAGGCGGTGCGGTTCCTGCCGCTGCTGCCGATGACGCACAACGAGGCGGCCTGGAAGCGGGTCAGGGGCGCGCAGGAACTCCAGGAGCGGTGGCTGTCCCTGGGGACGGACCTGCGCGACCCGCTGCGCGCCTCGGTGGCCCTGGACTGACGCCGGTGAGACGAGCGTCTCACGGTGTGGCCCCGGACCCGCGCCGGTGAGACGTGCCGAACAGCCGGAAGCCCCGCCGCGCGGCGAGGAGGGAGCCGCGGGCGGGGCGGTGTGCGGGGCGTCCGGTCCGGTCGCCTCAGTTGGCGAAGACCGTGACACCGTCCTCGGTGGCGTGCTTCGGTTCCAGCTCCTGCGCGTCGTGGGTCAGTGCCGAGCGCCGTACCCAGATGACGATCGCGCCGATGACCGCGGCGACGGCGGCGATCACGAACGGGATGTGGATGTTGCTCCACTCCTCGATCTTCGGGGCCAGGAAGGGCGCGGCGGCCGCGGCGAACCAGCGGACGAAGTTGTATCCGGCGCTGGCCACCGGGCGCGGTGCGTCGGACACCCCGAGTGCCAGCTCCGTGTAGACGGTGTTGTTCATGCCGATGAAGGCGCCGGAGACGATCGTGCAGACGATGGCCGCGGTGTGGTTGCCGTAGCCGAGGACCACCAGGTCGGCGGCGAGAAGCACCAGTGAGCCACCCACCACCTTGAGCGAGCCGAAGCGCTTCTGCAGCCTCGGCGCGACGAGCACGGAGAAGACCGCGAGCAGCAGGCCCCAGGCGAAGAAGACGGCGCCGGACTTGTACGGCGACATGTTCAGCACGAACGGCGTGAACGCCAGGATCGTGAAGAACGCGTAGTTGTAGAAGAACGCCGAGGTGGCGACGGAGGCCAGCCCGCCGTGGCCGAGCGCCTTGATCGGGTCGAGCAGCGATGTCTTCCGGGCCGGCCTGGGCTGTTCCTTGAGGAACGCCGTGATGCAGACGAAGCCGATCGCCATCAGCGCGGCCGTGCCGAAGAACGGGTAGCGCCAGCTGGCGTCACCGAGCAGGGCGCCGAGCAGCGGCCCGCAGGCCATGCCGAGGCCGAGCGCCGACTCGTACAGCAGGATCGCCGCCGAGCTGCCGCCCGCCGCCGCGCCGACGATCACGGCGAGCGCGGTCGACACGAAGAGGGCGTTGCCCAGGCCCCAGCCGGCCCGGAAGCCGACGAGTTCGGCGACGGAGGACGAGGTGCCGGAGAGCGCGGCGAAGACCACGACGAGCGCCAGTCCGGCCAGCAGCGTCTTGCGCCCGCCGATGCGGCTGGAGACGAAACCGGTGACCAGCATCGCGACGGCGGTGATCAGGAAGTAGGAGGTGAAGAGCAGGGACACCTGGCTCGGCGTCGCCTCGAGTCCCTTGGCGATGGACGGCAGAATCGGGTCCACCAGGCCGATTCCCATGAACGCGACAACAGAGGCGCCCGCTGTGGCCCAGACGGCCTTCGGCTGGCGCAGGACGCTGACCGTTCCTTGATCGAACGGATCCTCTCCCCGCATGGGTCTACTCACTCTCCACTAGATCGGTGTGTTATGCACAGAATAAGTTAGAGAAGCTAATAAATGCAAGTTACATCTAAATCTCCTGGTGGGAGCCACGCTGCGGAAGGGTGATCGTCCTTGACGCGGCGACGGCCGGGGAGGACGGTGGGTCGGTATGAGGGGCGAACCCAGTTGCCCGAAGTGCGGAGGCCGGGTCAAGGCGCCCGGTTTCTTCGACGACACCTGGCAGTGCGACGCGCACGGCAGCGTGCAGCCGATGCAGCCGGTGATCCCGCCCAGCGTCGAGGCGCTCGGTGTGGTGGTGCACCGTGCCCGGGTGCCGGTGTGGATGCCCTGGCCGCTCCCGGTGGGCTGGCTCTTCACCGGTGTGGCGTGCGCGGGCGACGACCGCGGCGGCGGCCGGGCCACCGCCGTCGCCTGCTCCGGACCGGGGCCGCTCGGCGGCATCGGTGAGCTGCTGCTCGTCGCGGAGGAGCTCGGCGTCGGACTCGGTGCGCGGTACGCGGGCGTCGACGGCCCCGACCCCGGCCCGTATCTGCGGGTGGACGGGCCGCCGGACGTCAAGGTGCTCGCCGCCGGACGCCCGACCCCGCTCTGGCACGTGAAGGACGCCCCCGACGACCGGGCGGTCTTCGCGGGCGAGGCCTGCGGCCTGTGGCTCTGGGCGGTCGTCTGGCCCGAGCAGTCGGGACTCCTGATGTACGACGAGCTGGTGCTGACCGATCTGCGCGACGCCGGGGGAGAGGTCGACCTCGTGCCCTGCGGTGCGCTCACGCCCCGGCTGCTGGGCGGGCCCTGAACGGCTGCCGGATCACCTCCGGCCGGGTCCGGAATCCACCCGTCCGCCGGTTATCCTTGGGCGTCCCCCATCCGCCCGCGAGCACTGGAGTCCGCGTCGTGCGCATCGACCTGCACACCCACTCCACCGCGTCGGACGGTACGGACACCCCCGCCGAGCTGGTCCGCAACGCCGCCGCCGCGGGCCTGGACGTCGTCGCCCTCACCGACCACGACACGGTCCGCGGACACGCGGAGGCGCTCGCGGCCCTGCCCGAGGGCCTCACCCTGGTCACCGGCGCGGAACTGTCCTGCCGGCTCGACGGCGTGGGCCTGCACATGCTGGCGTACCTCTTCGACCCGGACGAACCCGAGCTGGCGCGCGAGCGCGAACTGGTGCGCGACGACCGGGTCCCGCGCGCCAAGGCCATGGTGCGCAAGCTCCAGGAGCTGGGCGTGCCCGTCGAGTGGGAGCAGGTCGCGCGGATCGCCGGGGACGGATCGGTCGGGCGGCCGCACATCGCCACCGCACTGGTCGAACTCGGCGTCGTCCCGACCGTCTCCGACGCCTTCACCCCGCAGTGGCTCGCCGACGGCGGCCGCGCCCACGCCGAGAAGCACGAGCTCGACCCGTTCGACGCGGTCCGGCTGGTCAAGGCCGCCGGCGGCGTCACCGTCCTCGCCCACCCCGCCGCCGTCAAACGCGGCAACGTGGTCCCCGAGTCCGCGATCGCCGAGCTGACCGCCGCGGGGCTCGACGGCATCGAGACCGACCACATGGACCACGACGAGCCGACCAGGGCCGCACTGCGCGGGCTCGCCCGTGAGCTGGGGCTGCTGACCACCGGGTCGAGCGACTACCACGGCAGCCGCAAGACCGTACGGCTCGGCGAGAACGTCACCGACCCCGAGATCTACGGCGAGATCACCCGGCGCGCCACGGGAGCCTTCCCGGTGCCGGGAGCCGGCGGACCGCTCACCCCGTAACGGCCCACGCGCCACGCCTCCACCCGGCCGCGCCGCAGCGCGACGCCGCCCGTTCCACCCCCGCGCACCGCTCTGCCGCGGCTGCCGTCAGGACCCTCCGGCGGACGCCGGTCCGGTGCGCCGCCCCAGCCGAATTCCCGCTCTCTCTCCGCAAGGCTCACTGTGTTCGACGTCGCTGTCTTCGGATCCCTTTTTCTCACGCTTTTTGTGATTATGGATCCGCCCGGAATCACCCCGATCTTCCTGGCCCTCACCGCCGGCCGCCCCGCCAAGATGCAGCGCCGAATGGCACTGCAGGCGGTCTCCGTCGCCTTCGGCGTGATCGCCGTCTTCGGGCTGCTCGGCCAGCAGATCCTGGACTACCTGCACGTCTCCGTACCCGCGCTGATGATCGCGGGCGGACTGCTCCTGCTGCTGATCGCGCTGGATCTGCTGACCGGCAAGACCGACGAGCCGACGCAGACGAAGGACGTCAACGTGGCGCTCGTCCCCCTGGGCATGCCCCTGCTCGCCGGTCCCGGCGCGATCGTCTCGGTGATCCTCGCCGTGCAGCACGCCGACAGCGTGGGGAGCCAGGTCTCGGTCTGGACGGCGATCGTCGCCATGCACATCGTGCTCTGGCTGACCATGCGTTACTCGCTGCTGATCATCCGGGTCATCAAGGACGGCGGCGTCGTGCTGGTCACCAGACTGGCCGGGATGATGCTCTCCGCCATCGCCGTGCAGCAGATCATCAACGGTGTCACCCAGGTCATCCAGAACGCCTGACCCGCCCCGCGCACCACAGCGCCCCCGCACGGTCCATCCGTGCGGGGGCGCTTCGTCTTTATGTCCGTGACGCGTTACGAAGCCGAGTTGTCGGCCGGGCGGATATAGATGCGCTGGCCCAATGCGGCGGCCTGCTGCACGATCCGGTTGACGGAGGCGGCGTCCACGACGGTGCTGTCCACGGCGGTACCGTCGACATCGTCGAGTCGCATGATCTCGAAGCGCATATGGCTTCCCTTCGTCTGATCCTCCTGCTGGAGAACTACTGGGAGGACGGGTGACCCGTCCGCAAGGATGAGGAGCGCCAGGCTGTACGTCTCGCGCCCCACGAGGTGTACAACGGCTTGCCTCCTGCAATCATTCCCTACGCTAAGGAAATTTTTTGGATGTCTAAGTACCAGCAGGTAACCGAGCATGCGCGGACGACGACATCCGCGACGAGGCCCGTATGAACGAGGCAGAGATCGGTGAGCGCCTGGACCGCACCAACGAACTGCTCCAGCGCGTGCTCGCCGAGGTGTCGAAGACCCCCTCGACCCACGCGATCTTCGTGGACGCGGGCTATGTGTACGCCGCGGCCGGACTGCTCGTCACCGGCACCGAGGACCGGCGCTCCTTCGACCTCGACTCGGAGGGGCTGATCGAGGCCTTCATCGACAAGGCCCGCACGATCTTCGCGGACAGCAGACTCCTGCGCGTGTACTGGTACGACGGGGCCAGGCGCCGGATCCACACCGTCGAGCAGCAGTCCATCGCGGAACTCCCCGACGTCAAGGTCAGACTCGGCAACCTCAACGCCAACAACCAGCAGAAGGGCGTCGATTCACTCATCCGCACCGACCTCGAATCCCTCGCCCGCCACCGCGCCATCAGCGACGCCGCGCTCGTCGGCGGCGACGAGGACCTGGTGTCGGCCGTCGAGGCCGCACAGGGGTACGGGGCCCGCGTCCACCTGTGGGGCATCGAGGCCGGGGAGGGCCGCAACCAGGCCGAACCGCTGCTCTGGGAGGTCGACAGCCAGCGCACCTTCGACCTCGACTTCTGCCGCCCCTATGTGACCAGACGTCCCGTCACCACCTACGAGGACGACTCACCGGCGCCCTCGCGCGACGACGTCCGCTTCGTCGGTACGCAGATCGCCGCGACCTGGCTCTCCGCCCGCGGCCGCGACTCCCTGGCCGATCTGCTCCCCGGGCACCCGTATCTGCCGGGCTCCGTCGACCAGGACCTGCTGGTGGAGGCCGAACGCCTGCTCCAGTACTCGTTGCGCGGCCACGCCCATCTGCGGCGGGCGCTGCGCGACGGTTTCTGGCAGCACCTCCAGTCGCAGTACTGACCCCGCCACCGTCAACGGTTGCCGGCGCCGCCTACAGGCTGTCCCAGAAGGAGACCAGCGCGGCCGCCGTCGGCTCCGGCCGGTCCGTGTTGGGGGAGTGCTCCGCGCCCTCGATCCGGGTCCGGTGGGCGCCCAGCCGGTGCGCCATCCCGTCGAGCACCGGCACCGGCCAGGCTTCGTCGCGCTCACCGGAGATCACGTGGACCGGCAGTCCGGTGGCGGCGACCTCGGCCACCCGGTCGGGCTCGGTGGCCAGCCGGCGGCCGGTGGCGATCAGCTGGGCGGGCGTGTGGCGCATCCAGCGCCGCCGCAGGTCCTCGCCGCCGCCCGTGTCGGCCTCCGCGGGCGGGTCGAAGGCGCGCATGGCCTCCCAGACCCGGTCCATGCTCATGGTCGCGAGGGCGTCACCCAGGATCTTCAGCCTGACCTGCTGGGCCTCGACGACCTCGGCCGGCCCGGAGGACATCAGGGTCAGCGACCGGAACGGTGCCGGGTCGAGGATCGCCGCAGCGCGTGCGATCAGCCCGCCGAGCGAGTGCCCGAGCAGGTGGACCGCGCCGTCACCGAGACCGAGCGCGGCTGTCTGCGCGAGGGCGTCACGCGCCAACTCATCCAGTGCGTAAGCCTCTTGGCGGTCCGGCCCGTCGGTCTCGTACTGCCCGCGCCCGTCGACGGCGACGGCGCGGTAGCCGGCGTCGGCGAGCGGTTCCAGCAGCGCGATGAAGTCCTCCTTGCTGCCGGTGAAGCCGGGCAGCAGGAGAGCGGTGCCGCGCCGGGCGGTACGCGGGGAGGCGTCCAGCACGGCGAAGTCCCCGCGCGAGGTGTGCAGCGTACGGGCACGGGCGCAGGGGGGCGGGGTGAAGGTCGGTGGCCGGCTCATGGGACGAGGTTACGACGTACTCCGCCACGCCCCTGTCCGGCGGCGCATGACCGCTCCCGTGCCGTGAAACGCCCGACGGGCCCGAGGGAATCCCTCGGGCCCGTCGGGCACACTCGACGCCGGCCGGCCGGGGCGTGGCCCCGCCGCTGCCGGCTCCGGGCTCAGCTCTCGGTCTTGGCGGCAGCCGCTCGCGGTGCCCGCCGCCTGCGCGGCTTGGCCTCGCCCTCGGCGACCGCGGCTTCCGCCACGGCCTCCGTCTTCGGCTTCGCGGCCGCACGGGTGCGACGGCGCGGCCTGGTGTCCGTCTCCGGCTCGGCGATCGGCGCGATCTGGAAGTCGACCTCGTCCTCGGCCGGCTTGATCACCCGGGCGCGGCGGCGCGGCTTGGTCACCGTCTTCGCCTCGGGAGCGGGATCGGCCACGGGGGCGGTCTGGAAGTCGACCTCCTCCGTCAGCGGCTTCACGACCCGGGCGCGGCTGCGACGCGGCTTCGCCGCGGGCACGGCCTCGGCCTCCACGTCGATCGCGACTTCGGCCTTGGCCGCCTTGGCGGTCCTGGTCCTGGTCTTCACCACGGGCTCGGTGTCGATGACGACGACCGGGGCCTCCGCCACGTCCACCGCGGCCTCGGCCGCGATGTCGGGGGCGCCGACGCGGCCCCGTCGGCGCCGACGGGGCGTACGCGGCTCGGAGGCAACCTCGGCGGCCTCAGGGGCCTCGACGGCCTCCGCGGCCGGTGCGGGCACCGTGACGGCGCCCTCTTCTGCGGCAGAGCCGCCCCGGGTGCGACGGCGCTGACGCGGCGTGCGCGGGGGGCGCTCCTCGCGGACGGCGGGCGCCGCGGCGGGGGCGGACTTGCGGCCGCGGCCGCCGGTCTCGCCGAGGTCCTCGATCTCCTCGGCCCGCAGGCCGGCACGGGTGCGCTCGACGCGCGGCAGGACACCCTTGGTGCCGGCCGGGATGTCCAGCTGCTCGTACAGGTGCGGGGAGGTGGAGTACGTCTCGGGCGGGTCCGGGAACTTCAGGTCCAGCGCCTTGTTGATCAGCTGCCAGCGCGGGATGTCGTCCCAGTCGACCAGCGTGATCGCGATGCCCTTGGCACCCGCGCGGCCGGTCCGGCCGATGCGGTGCAGATAGGTCTTCTCGTCCTCGGGCGACTGGTAGTTGATGACGTGGGTGACACCCTCGACATCGATACCGCGGGCCGCGACGTCCGTGCAGACGAGCACGTCCACCTTGCCGTTGCGGAAGGCGCGCAGCGCCTGCTCGCGGGCGCCCTGGCCGAGGTCGCCGTGGACCGCGCCGGAGGCGAAGCCGCGCTTCTCCAGCTGCTCGGCGATGTCGGCGGCGGTCCGCTTGGTGCGGCAGAAGATCATCGCGAGTCCGCGGCCGTTGGCCTGCAGGATGCGCGAGACCATCTCGGGCTTGTCCATCGAGTGGGCGCGGTAGACGTACTGCGCCGTGTTCTTGACGGTCGTGCCCTCGTCGTCGGGCGAGGTGGCGTTGATGTGGGTCGGCTGCGACATGTAGCGACGCGCCAGACTGATGACCGCGCCCGGCATGGTCGCCGAGAACAGCATGGTCTGCCGCTTGGCCGGCAGCATCGTGATGATGCGCTCGACATCGGGCAGGAAGCCCAGGTCGAGCATCTCGTCGGCCTCGTCGAGGACGAGGACGCGGATGTGCGAGAGGTCGAGCTTGCGCTGGCCCGCGAGGTCCAGGAGCCGGCCCGGGGTGCCGACGATCACGTCGACGCCCTTCTTGAGGGCCTCCACCTGGGGCTCGTACGCCCGGCCGCCGTAGATCGCGAGAACGCGGACGTTACGGACCTTGCCGGCGGTCAGCAGGTCGTTGGTGACCTGCTGGCAGAGCTCGCGGGTGGGGACGACGATCAGTGCCTGCGGCGCGTCGGTCAGCTTCTCGGGCGCGGCCCGGCCTGCCTCGACGTCCGCGGGGACGGTGACGCGCTCCAGCAGCGGAAGGCCGAAACCGAGCGTCTTGCCGGTGCCCGTCTTGGCCTGTCCGATGACATCGGAGCCGGAGAGCGCTACGGGGAGCGTCATCTCCTGGATGGGGAAGGGGGACATGATGCCGACGGACTCAAGCGCCTCGGCCGTCTCGGGAAGAATCCCGAGGTCTCGGAACGTAGTCAGGGTATTGCCTCTTCTGTGAAACGCGGTCCGAGGCGAACGATGGGGGTCGTACCGTGCCGGGGTTGCTCATCCGGCCGTGGATGGGCCGGGTGGCGCGGGACCACTGCCGTCGCTCGAGCGCTCGTACCGCTGAGGGGGCCCCTCATCTGCGGTCGTACGTGGTGTACGCATCGCGTGGAGGGCTGTCGGGTCGGAGCCGATCGGGCCACCGACCGGGCATCCTCATTCAATTTCGCGCCACGAGCAGTTGCAAAATGCTCAGTAAGCGCAATACCACTGTACCCCGGATTCGCGCATCTGTGTTGGGCGAATTCATCGGAACGGTATGAGGGCAGTCGGCGGCCGGACCCTTCCGCCCCTCGGCGGGCGGGCTATTCTGCGCTCCATGGAGACGCCTGACAACGCCACGGAAACCCCCGCATCCACCCGAATCGCCGACCAGGACTGGGCCACCGCGTCCACGGAACCCCAGTACCGGGCCGCTGTCGTGGACCTGCTGGGAGCACTCGCCTACGGGGAGCTGGCGGCCTTCGAGAGGCTCGCCGAGGACGCGAAACTCGCGCCGACGCTGGGTGACAAGGCGGCGCTGGCGAAGATGGCGTCCGCGGAATTCCATCACTTCGAGCGGCTGACCGACCGGCTGACGGCGATCGAGGTGGATCCGACCGGAGCGATGGAGCCGTTCGCCAAGGCGCTGGACGACTTCCACCGCCAGACCGCACCGTCGGACTGGCTGGAAGGCCTGGTCAAGGCCTATGTCGGTGACTCGATCGCCAGTGACTTCTACCGCGAGGTCGCGGCCCGGCTCGACTCGGACACCCGCTCCCTCGTGCTTGCCGTGCTCGACGACACGGGCCACGGCAACTTCGCCGTCGAGAAGGTCCGCGCCGCCATCGAGGCGGACCCGCGACTCGGCGGCCGGCTTGCGCTGTGGGCGCGACGGCTGATGGGCGAGGCACTCTCGCAGGCCCAGCGGGTGGTGGCCGACCGCGACGCGCTGTCGACCATGCTGGTGGGCGGGGTGGCCGACGGGTTCGATCTGGCCGAGGTCGGCCGGATGTTCTCGCGGATCACCGAGGCGCACACCAAGCGGATGGCCACCCTGGGGCTTGCCGCGTAGGACCGCCGCGCGGGGCCGGGGCGGCGGCGTCAGACCGCCGCCGACCGGCTCAGCCGGCGGCTGCGCGGCCGGATGAGCAGGGACACCGTCACCGCGGAGACGAGCACCGCGCCGATCAGCGTCGCCGCCACATGGCCGCCGCCCAGCACCGAGTGCATCAGGTACAGGCCGAACAGGGATCCCAGCGCTCCGGTGCCGAGGACGGCCCGAGGAGATGGGAGGCGCGGGGACAGGGTGCGGAGGGCCGCCCAGGAGAGGGCGAGTCCGAGCACGACGGAGCTCAGCGTTTCCAAGATCACAGACGATCACCTCGCAGGTGCGGGGCGGGCAATTCGGTCGTAGGCGGTACTACCCCCGGGCCGCGGAACGCAACCCTCCCGCGGACAGGCTTCGCTCAGCCGCCGCACAGCAATGGCCGCCCCGCCCGGCTCGCGCCCCGGGGTACGACGGAAAGCGGCCCGGCGGGGGATTCCCCGCCGGGCCGCTTCCACGGTCACTGTGTCCGTGCGCGCCGCTACAGCGCGCCGAACCCCACCCGTCGTGTGCTGGGCTCGCCGATCTCCACGTAGGCGATCCGGTCGGCCGGCACCAGGACCTTGCGGCCCTTCTCGTCCGTGAGGCTGAGCAACTGCGCCTTGCCGGCGAGAGCCTCGGAAACCGCGCTCTCGACCTCTTCGGCGGAAAGCCCGCTCTCCAGAACGATCTCCCGGGGCGTGTGCTGCACCCCGATCTTGACCTCCACGGCTATGTCCCTCCGACGGTCAGTCCCTGCGCGGTGAACCGCGCCGTACGCAGCACACAGTAGCCCGCTGAAGGGACCGGCCAGCGACCGGCGGGCAACGCCCGCAGCGAACACGGGCGCCGGCCGCCGCGCTCAGTGCTGATCGATGCCGTGCAGCGGGAAGCCCGCGATGCCGCGCCAGGCCAGCGAGGTGAGCAGCTGCACCGCCGTGTCTCGCGGGATGGCGGACCGGCTGGAGAGCCAGTAGCGGGCGACCACCTGGGACACCCCGCCCAGGCCGACCGCGAGCAGCATGGACTCCTCCTTGGACAGGCCCGTGTCACCGGCGATCACGTCGGAGATCGCCTCGGCGCACTGCAGCGAGACCCGGTCGACCCGCTCGCGCACGGCGGGCTCGTTGGTCAGGTCCGACTCGAAGACCAGCCGGAAGGCGCCGCCCTCGTCCTCGACGTACGCGAAGTAGGCGTCCATCGTCGCGGCCACGCGCAGCTTGTTGTCGGTCGTCGACGCGAGCGCCGTGCGCACCGACTGGAGCAGCGACTCGCAGTGCTGGTCGAGCAGGGCCAGATAGAGCTCCAGCTTGCCCGGGAAGTGCTGGTAGAGCACCGGCTTGCTGACCCCGGCCCGCTCCGCGATGTCGTCCATCGCTGCGGAGTGGTAGCCCTGTGCGACGAAGACCTCCTGGGCGGCGCCCAGGAGCTGATTGCGTCGGGCGCGACGCGGCAGGCGAGTGCCCCGCGGGCGCGCCGCCTCGGTCTGCTCGATGGCTGTCACGCCGCCTCCCAAATTCGTGATCCGACCCAGCTGTTCCGTGCTCGCTGCGCCATACCTCCATCGTACTTTCGGGTAACCCGGGTATGCGCGGCGCGGACGCAGAATTTCACGGACCGGACGACTGCGGTAGCCACAGATTCTCTGAACCTGTGCCGGATAGCCGGACGTATCAGCGGTAATCGTCCTCGTCGTGGGTGACGACGCGGGCCTGTTCCGCGGCATCCGCCTCATTCGCGCGGTTCCGGTCCAGATCCGTCAGCGGTTCGTCGCTCTCGGGGCGCAGCTCCGCCTGCTGCTCGGCGGCGTCCGCCTCGGGTGTCTCCTGGTCGGGTTCGTCCGGCTGGACGTCCTCGAAAGTCTCCGGGTCACTGGGGTCGACCGTCATGGGCACTCCCTTCCTTTGCTCCGAGCCTAGGAGCAAGGTCCCGATGCCGCGACGCGATGTGTGACGGCGAACACATGAATCGCGGTGTGATCGTCTCGTAACATTGCCGCATGTCTTCGACCGAGCTGCCGGGAGTCCGTGCCGCCGCCGCAGCGGTGGCCCCCACGGTGGGCGCCGTCAGGGTTGCGGAGGGCGAGAGACTCCGCTCCGTCACGCTGGCCGGACTCACGCTGTCCGTCCGTTCGCGGCCTCCGGAGCGGAAGGGCCTGGACCCCGCCCTCTATGTGCACGGGCTCGGCGGCTCCTCGCAGAACTGGTCGGCGCTGATGCCGCTCCTCCAGGACGTGCTGGACGGCGAGGCCGTGGATCTGCCCGGCTTCGGGGACTCCCCGCCGCCGGACGACGGCAACTACTCCGTCACCGGTCACGCCCGCGCGGTGATCCGCTTCCTGGACGCGGGGGAGCGCGGGCCCGTCCACCTGTTCGGCAACTCCCTCGGCGGTGCGGTGGCGACCAGGGTCGCGGCGGTCCGCCCCGACCTGGTGCGCACGCTCACCCTGATCTCGCCCGCGCTCCCCGAGATCCGGGTGCAGTGGTCGGCCGCGCCGACCGCGCTGCTCGCCGTCCCGGGGCTCGTGTCACTGTTCAACCGGATGACCCGCGACTGGAGCGCGGAAGAACGCACCCGCGGAGTCATGGCACTCTGTTACGGCGATCCGGCACGCGTCTCGGAGACGGGCTTCCGTGCGGCCGTGGCCGAAATGGAGCGACGGCTCGAACTGCCGTACTTCTGGGACGCCATGGCGCGCTCGGCACGTGGCATCGTCGATGCGTACACGCTGGGCGGCCAGCACGGACTGTGGCGTCAGGCCGAGCGTGTGCTCGCACCGACGCAGCTCGTGTACGGCGGACGGGACCGGCTCGTCTCGTACCGGATGGCACGCAGGGCGTCCGCGGCCTTCCGTGACTCGCGGCTGCTGACGCTGCCCGACGCGGGGCACGTGGCGATGATGGAGTACCCGGAGGCGGTCGCCCAGGCGTTCCGGGAACTGCTCGACGAATACGGCGGGAGCTGATCCGGGGCGTGGGACGACACAGTCGAAAAGGCGCTGCGCCCAAGGCGCCCGAGGCCGGGACCGCCCCGGCGGACGCGGGCGTCCTGGGCGAGGGCGCCGAGCGCGAGGGCGCCGAGCGCGAGGGCGCCGGGCCCGAGGCCGGCAGCGGCCGGCGCAGACGGCCGGGCGAGGTGCCACCGGGCACCGGCGGCCACACCCCGTTCCAGGGCACGCCCCAGGTGCGCGGCGGCCACCCCGAACAGCGTGAACCCGGTGGTGGCTGGGGCACCGGGTCGATGGAGCGGCCGGGCCCGCCGCGCGGCGGACCCGGCCGCATCGGTGTCCAGGGGTCGGCGCCCGCGCGTCCGCAGACACCGCGGAACGCGCAGGGGACCGGCACCAAGCCGTTGATACCGGGACCGCGGAAGGAGTTCGTCGAGGCCTTCGACGCCCCGGCCGGCCGGCCGTCCCGTGGCCCGGCCCCGGAGCCGGCCGCTCCCACCGGTCCGAACAGCCCCGTCAGTGACCGGGACGAACGGCCGCCGGCCGATGGCGACGGCGCGCCCAAGGAGTCCAGGGGCGGCAGGGGCCGCACGTTCACCGGTATCGCGGCCGCCGCGGTGACGACCGTGCTCGCGGTGGTCGTGGCGGGCCAGGTGACGCACGACAGCGGCCGCCGGACCGGCGGTGCCGCCCAGGCCGCGGGCGTCGGCCGGGACGGCACCGACGACGCCTCCCGCTCGGACAGCAGGAAGACCCCCGCCCCCAAGGCGGCGGTCAAGCCCCTTTCGTACGAGCAGAAAATGGCCAAGGCCTATCCGCTGGCGCCGAAGCTCAAGGCTTCGGGGAAATTCGAGGTCGTACCCGGTGCGGCGAAGGCTCCGGGCAAGGGGCACAAGTACCGCTACCGGATCGATGTCGAGAAGGGGCTCGGGCTCGACTCCGCCCTCTTTGCCGAGGCGGTCCAGAAAACCCTTAATGATGAACGCAGTTGGGCGCACGACGGCGAGATGACCTTCGAACGGATTTCCACCGGCGATCCGGATTTCGTGATCACGCTGGCCAGTCCGGGAACCACCGGTGTCTGGTGCGAGAAGTCGGGGCTGGACACGACGCAGGACAACGTCTCCTGCGACTCCGCCGCCACCGAGCGCGTGATGATCAACGCCTATCGCTGGGCCCAGGGGTCGTCCACCTTCGGGCCGGACAAGCTCTACTCCTACCGCCAGATGCTGATCAACCACGAGGTGGGCCACCGGCTGGGGCACAACCATGTGAGCTGCGGCACGGCCGGCAAGCTCGCTCCGGTGATGCAGCAGCAGACCAAGTCACTGAACATCAACGGCATCAAGTGCCTCGCCAACGCCTGGGTGTATCCGCCCGGTTGAGACCGGTCCGCGTCCGCGCGAGCGGTCGCGGGACCGGCGGCCGCGGGCCGGTGCCCCGGCCCGCGGGGGCGGCCTCGCGGGCCATCTGTCCGAATGGTGAGACCGTCGTCTCATATCGCGTTGACATCGGGCAGGTCGTCGGCCCATATTTCTCGGCATGTCACGCAGCCTCGTCACCTCCGATCGCGCCGCCATTGAGCTGGCGCTCATCGGTGTGACCGGGCACAGCGTCGCCGACGTCGACTGTTGCTGACGCCTGCCCGAGTGCGCGTCGGCCCCCTCCTCCGAGCCTGATGGCCCGGACGGATCTCCACGGCTGCCGCACCGGGCGTACTCCGTCCGCAGGCGCGGCAGTTCCAGTGCTCCGGTCCCTGTACCGACCGGTCGTGTGCACATGCCCCTCGTCGCCGCCTGCACGGATTCGCTTCTGTTTCCTTCATTCAGGCAGTTCTCCGAGAGGTCACCTTCCGATGCGTCAACCGTCCGTCATATCGCGCCGCGCAGCAGCGGCCGCCGCAGTACTCGTCGTGGCCGCGGGTGCCGCGGCCTGCGGGCCCGAGGACAGCAGCAAGGGCAGCGACGGCAGCTCCGGCGCGGCGGGCGCGCCCCGGAAGGGCGGCACGCTCACCGTCCTCAACAGCGCCCCGCAGGAGGACTTCGACCCCGCCCGGCTCTACACCTCCGGCGGCGGCAACGTCCCCTCGCTCGTCTTCCGCACCCTCACCACCCGCAACCGCGAGGACGGCGCGGCCGGCTCGAAGGTCGTCCCCGACCTGGCGACCGACCTGGGCACACCCAGCAAGAACGCCACCGTCTGGACGTACACGCTCAAGGACAACCTCAAGTACGAGGACGGCAGCGCGATCACGAGCGCCGACATCAAGTACGGCATCGAGCGCTCGTTCGCCGCCGAACTGTCCGGCGGCGCGCCCTACCTGCGCGACTGGCTGATCGGCGGGGCCGGCTACCAGGGGCCGTACAAGGACAAGAAGGGCCTCGACTCGATCGAGACGCCCGACGCGAAGACGATCGTCTTCCACCTCAACAAGCCCGAGGGCGAGTTCCCCTTCCTGGCCACCCAGACCCAGACCACTCCCGTACCGAAGGCCAAGGACACCGGCACGAAGTACGAGGAGCACCCGCTCTCCTCCGGCCCGTACAAGGTCGTCAAGAACGAGGGCGACGGCGAGCGCCTCACCCTGGAGCGCAACCCCCACTGGTCGGCCGCCACCGACGAGGAGCGCAAGGCCTACCCCGACCGGATCGACGTCCGCTCCGGGCTCGACTCCGCCGTCATCAACCAGCGGCTGTCCGCCTCGCAGGGCGCCGACTCCGCCGCCGTCACCACCGACACCAACCTCGGCCCGGCCGAGCTCGCCAAGGTCAGCGGTGACAAGAAGCTCGCGGCCCGGGTCGGCACCGGCCACTTCGGCTACACCAACTACATCGCCTTCAACCCGAAGGTGAAGCCGTTCGACGACCCGAAGGTGCGCCAGGCGATCTCCTACGCCGTCGACCGCAGCTCCGTCGTCAACGCCGCGGGCGGCTCCTCGCTCGCCGAGCCCGCCACCACCTTCCTGCCCGACCAGGCCTCGTTCGGCTACACGCCGTACGACGCCTTCCCGGCCGGCAGGACGGGCAACGCGGCCAAGGCGAAGGAACTGCTGAAGGAGGCCGGTTACCCCAAGGGGCTGACCGTCACGCTGACGCACAACAACGAGAAGAACTTCGCGACCAGCCCGGAGATCGCCACCGCGCTCCAGGAGGCGCTGAAGAAGGCCGGGATCACCGTCAAGCTCCGCGGCCTGGAGTCCAACGCCTACTCGGACACCGTCTACAACGTGAAGACCGAGCCCGGCTTCTTCCTCGGCGGCTGGGGTGCCGACTGGCCCTCCGGCGGACCCTTCTTCGCCCCGATCTTCGACGGACGCCAGATCGTCAAGGCCGGCTACAACTTCAACTCCGCCCAGCTCAACGACTCCGCCGTCAACAAGGAGATCGACGAGATCAACAAGCTGACCGACCTGAGCGCCGCCGCCAAGCGCTGGGGCGCGCTCGACAAGAAGGTCGGCGAGCAGGCACTGACCGTGCCGCTGTTCCACCCGGTCTACAAGCGCCTGTACGGCGAGTCCGTGAAGAACGTCGTGATCAGCGACTGGACCGGCGTGCTCGACATCTCGCAGGTCGCGGTCAAGTAGCGATGACCGAAGCACTGCCGGCCGAGGGCGCGGAGGCCGTCGCGGCCCCCGCCCCCGGGGCCCATCCGTTCTGGCGTCGGCTGCGCACCCGGCGCTCGGCCCTCGTGGCCGCCGTCGTCGTCGCCCTGCTGGTCCTGACCGCGCTCGCCGCACCGCTGCTCGCGGGCATCGAGGGCCAGAACCCCACCACGTACCACCCGGATCTCGTCGACTCCGCCACCGGCGGGGTGCCGCTCGGCTCCTTCGGCGGGATCAGCGCCCAGCACTGGCTCGGCGTGGAACCGCTCACCGGACGCGACCTCTTCGCCCGCGTCGTGTACGGCGCCCGGGTCTCCCTCGGTGTCGCGCTCGGCGCGACCGTGCTCCAGGTCGTCATCGGCGTCCTCACCGGCCTCGCGGCCGGTCTCGGCAACCGCTTCGTCGACCAGGTGTTCAGCCGGATCACCGATGTCATGGTCGCCCTGCCGGTCATGGTGGCCGCCCTCGGCGCCCTCGCCGTCGTCCCGGCCGGATTCCCGCGCCCGGTGCTGATCGCGCTGCTCGTCGGCCTGGTCGGCTGGACCCACATCTCGAAGATCGTGCGCGCCAGGACACTCGCGCTGAAATCGCTCGACCACGTCGCGGCCGCCCGGCTCAGCGGCTGGGGGTCCTGGCAGATCGCCCGGCGCGAACTGCTGCCCGCGCTGGCGGCGCCCGTCATCACGTACGCCGTCCTGCTCTTCCCCGCCAACATCGTCGTCGAGGCCGCCCTGTCCTTCCTCGGCGTCGGCATCAAGCCGCCCACACCGTCCTGGGGACAGATGCTCAGCGACGCCGACACCTGGTACCAGGCCGCGCCCACCTATCTGCTGATCCCGGCCGGGCTGCTCTTCGTCACCGTGCTGGCCCTCACCGTCCTCGGCGAGGGCGTGCGCACCGCGCTCGACCCGCGCGCCGCCTCCCGGCTGCGAATCGGCACCGGCGCCAAGAAGGAGGCCGGAGCATGACGTGGTTCCTGCTGCGGCGCCTCGGCGGGGCGCTCTTCGTCCTGCTCGCCCTCAGTCTCGTCGTCTACGCCGCGTTCTACGTGGCACCGGGCAACGTCGCGCAGATCGCCTGCGGCCCGCGCTGCTCGCCCGCGCAGGTCGCCCAGGTCAGCGAACAACTGCGGCTCGACGACCCGGTGTACGTGCAGTACGCGCACTTCCTCCAGAGCCTGGTCGCCGGCCGCGACTACTCCACCGGAACCGGTGTGGTGCACTGCCAGGCCCCCTGCCTCGGACTCTCGTACCAGAGCGGCCAGCAGGTCACCCAGCTGATCGTCGCCAAGCTGCCGGCCACCGCCTCGCTCGCCGTCGGCGCCTTCGTGCTGTGGATGGTGCTCGGGGTCGGCACCGGAGTGCTCTCGGTGTGGCGGCGCGGCCGCGCCACCGAGCGCGTCCTCACCGGGATCACCCTGGCCGGCATGGCCACACCGGTCTTCGTGATCGGCCTGCTGCTCATCATCATCTGCGTCACGGCGCTCCAGATCCTGCCGTTCCCGGACTACGTCCCCTTCACCGAGGACCCGGAGCAGTGGGCCTGGAACCTGCTGCTGCCCTGGGTCTCCCTGGCCCTCGTCTCCGCGGCCCCGTACGCCCGGATGACCCGGGCCTCGATGCTGGAGACGCTCGCCGAGGACCATGTGCGCACCTTCAGGGCGTACGGGGTCAGCGAGCGGGTGATCGTCGGACGGCACGCGCTGCGCGGTGCGCTCGCGCCGGTGATCGCGCTCGGCGCACTGGACATCGGCTCGATGTTCGGCGGCGCCGTGCTCACCGAGTCCCTCTTCGGGATCCCGGGCGTCGGCCGCGAACTCGTCGCAGCCGTACGGAACGTGGACCTCCCGGTCGTCGTCGGTCTGGTGCTCGTCACCGGGTTCTTCGTCGTCCTCGCCAATGCCGTCGCGGACATCCTCCAGGCGATGGCCGACCGACGGGTGGTGCTGTCATGAGTCTCGTCGAGGTCACCGATCTCTCGATCTCGTTCGGCGACGTGCACGCGGTGCGCGGACTGTCGTTCTCGCTGGAGGCGGGCGGCGCGCTCGGCGTCGTCGGTGAGTCCGGCTCCGGCAAGAGCGCCTCCGCGTACGCCCTGCTCGGACTGCACCGGGGGACCGGCGCCAGGGTCGGCGGCTCTGTGAGGGTCGCCGGTGTGGACGTCCACACCGCAGACGACGCCGCACTGCGCGGGCTGCGCGGGGCGAAGGCCGCGATGGTCTTCCAGGACCCGCTGTCCTCGCTGGACCCGTACTACGCCGTCGGGGACCAGATCGCCCAGGTGTACCGCGTCCACCACCGGGTCCCCCGGCGGGCGGCCCGGACCAGGGCCGTCGAGGTGCTGGACCGGGTCGGCATCCCGGACGCGGTACGCCGCTCCCGCTCCCGGCCGCACGAGTTCTCCGGCGGGATGCGGCAACGGGCGCTGATCGCGATGGCGCTGGCCTGCGAGCCGAAGCTGCTGATCGCGGACGAGCCGACGACCGCGCTCGATGTCACCGTCCAGGCCCAGATCCTGGACCTGCTGCACGAGCTGCGCCGCGAGACGGGCATGGGGCTGCTGCTGGTCACCCATGACGTGGGCGTGGCGGCGGAGTCCGTGGACGACGTGCTGGTGATGCGGTCCGGCCTCGCGGTGGAACGGGGGCCGGTGGCCCAGGTCCTCGGCGCCCCGCGCGAGCCCTACACCAAGGCGCTGCTGTCGGCGGTGCCGCGCATCGCTCCCGGGCCGGGAGGCCCGGCCGGCGCGGCAGGGCGCGCGGTCCCCGACCGGGCCGAGGTGCTCGTCGAGGCCGACGGTGTGCGACAGGTGTTCGGCCGGGGAAAGTCCGCTCTGACCGCCGTCGACGGGGTCTCCCTCACCGTCCGCCACGGCGAGACGCTCGGCATCGTCGGGGAGAGCGGCAGCGGCAAGACCACCCTCGGGCGGATGCTCGTCGGCCTGCTGGAGCCCACCTCCGGCAGTCTCACCCGGGTCGACCGGGTGCAGATGGTCTTCCAGGACCCGGTCTCCTCGCTCAACCCGCGCCGCTCCGTGGGTGAGTCGGTCGCGGACCCGCTGAGGGCGCGCGGGCAGCGTGACGAGGGTGCGATCAGGGCGCGCGTCCGGGACCTGCTGGAGCGCGTCGGGCTCGACCCGGAGCAGTACGACCGCTATCCCCACGAGTTCAGCGGCGGACAGCGCCAACGCGTCGGGATCGCTCGGGCGCTGGCCGCCGAACCGAGGCTGATCGTCTGCGACGAGGCGGTCTCCGCCCTCGACGTGACGACCCAGGCCCAGGTGACCGCGCTGCTGGCCGGGCTCCAGGAGGAACTGGGACTCGCGCTGGTCTTCATCGCGCACGATCTCGCGGTCGTGCGCCAGGTCAGCGACCGGGTGGCCGTCATGCGCCACGGCCGGATCGTCGAGGAGGGCCCGGTGGAGCAGGTGTACGGAGAGCCCCGTGACCCGTACACCAAGCAGCTCCTGGCGGCCGTGCCGGTCCTCGACCCGGCGCTCGCGGCGGTCCGCCGCGCGGCTCGCGCGGAGTCGGCCGCGGCCTGACGTTGGGTAATCGACCACCTCTATAGCGCGACGGAACGCTACGGGGGCGGGAAAGTTACGACGGTTCACCCCTTTCGGTGGTGGGGGGGGGCCCCCCCCCCCCCGCCCCCCCCCCCCCCGGCCCCCGGGGCCCCCCCGGGGGTCGGCCCGGCCACCGGGGGCGCCC